>JAJRUU010000226.1 GCA_024277605.1 bacterium | reverse complement strand
CTCCTTTACCCCCTTCCAAATGATCGAATTTTTCCGACCATTGTACTGGAGGCACTTCGCTCAGGGTGGTCAATTTTCGGCTAGCGAAATCCACTTTTCCTGGTCAATTTTAGGCTAGCACAACCACGTGTAATAAGATGTCATTGCGAGCGTGAGCGAAGCAATCTCAAGCTCTTTATATATCTATAGATTGCTTCGTCGCTTACGCTTTTCGCAATGACAAAAACAGGTGTAATTTGATTTGGGCAACACCTGACACCGTTTCCGGGTTTTGTACTTGACAACAACTACCCCTATGCTTGACTTCCAGCCCCCACCCATGCTAAGTTAAGTCTCACAATTCACAATTATTATTGAGCTGAACCCCCCCTATGCATACCCAATCTAAATACGCTATAGAAACCCAGGGCATTACCAAACGGTTTCCCAAACAAAAGCGCTACCGTGAAATGTTGCGGCACCCCCTCCGGCGGGAGGAGATTACCGCTCTGCGCGGAGTAGATCTCCAGGTTGGCCAGAATGAGTTATTCGGCCTGCTGGGGCCTAATGGCGCCGGCAAAACTACCTTGATAAAGATTTTATGTACCTTGATGCTGCCCAATGAAGGCGCCGCGTTGGTAAACGGCTATGATATTTTCCAACATGAAAAACAAATAAGACGCTCCATCGGCTATGTGATAAACGAGGAACGCAGCTTCTATTGGCGGCTTACCGGACGCCAGAACCTGGACTTCTACGCTGTCTTGAACAATCTAGCCCCGGTGCAAGCCAAAAAGCGCATTAATCTGGTACTGGATGTTACCGGATTGCTGCCGCAGGCCGACAAGATGTTTAAGGATTATTCTACCGGTATGCGTCAGCGTTTATCCATTGCCCGCGGGCTGTTGACCGAACCCGAAATTTTGTTTATGGATGAACCCACCCGCAGCCTGGATCCCGTCGTGGCCCAACAATTGAGGGATTTTGTCAAGCAAGATATAATAAAGCAGCATGGCAAGACAGTCTTCTTCAGCACCCACAATCTGGCCGAAGCCCAGATGTGCCAAAGAATCGCTATCCTGCATCAGGGAACCATCAGAACCTGCGGTACCGTCGAACACGTCCGGGGGTTGACCCCTAAAAAGCGCTACTCACTGAAGTTGCGTCAAAATGGGTTTGATTACCGTAAAACTATTCTTTCACTGCCCTTTGTAAAAACCATTGATGAGCTGAAACCGGAAGCCGGTTCGCCTTATTTAGAGCTGGAAATTTATATAGACGAGCAGCAGGGAGACATGTGGCAGTTGATTGAGCGCATAGTAACCTCAGGCGGCAAAGTGGAAGCCTGTTATCCCCAGGAGACCTCCTTAGAAGAAGTGTTCTCCCAGCTGACCGCAAAGGATTGATGATGGATCTATCCAATATCGCTTTTGCTTATCGCAAGCCAATGGCGTTTGTAAGAAAGAGTTTTATCTCGGCCACCTCCTATAAGCTTTCCTTTGTAATGGAGTTTTTAAACATATTTTTTTCAGTAGCCATGTTCTTCTTTATGTCAAAGCTATTTGGCACGGCTTTTATCCCTCACCTGGAGGCTTATGGCGGGGATTATTTCTCTTTCGTGTTAATTGGAATTGCGCTTAACGATTATTTGGGATTAGCCCAAGGCAGCATGGCCGGCACTATTCGAGGCGGGCAGGTAATGGGTACCCTGGAAGCCATGCTGGTTACTCAGACGGAAATCCCCACTATAATATTTTCTGCCCCATTGTACAGCTACATCTGGACTTCCATCAAAGTAGCGGCCTATCTGGCGGTAGGGGTTTTGGGTTTTAGCATGAATATGCAATCAGCCAATTATGGCGGCGCCCTGCTGATTCTGATATTGACTATATTAGCATACTCCTGTGTAGGCATTATCTCGGCCTGTTTCATTATGGTGCTGAAGCGCGGCGACCCCATTACCTGGGTATTTACCACCCTCTCAGGATTATTGGGCGGTTTGTATTATCCCATCAGCGTCTTACCTGAATGGCTGCAAAAGATATCTCATTTTCTACCCATAACCTATGCGCTGGAAGGCATGCGGCTGGCATTACTTAAGGGGCATACAGTGGCTCAATTAAAAAACAACATTCTGGCGCTGGCGCTATTTTCCATTATTATGCTTCCCATTAGCATTGCCTCTTTTAAATACGCGGTAAAAAAAGCCAAAATGGATGGATCATTAACTCAATATTAGGCAGATTATTCCTTAACCCGAATTGTTCGGGCATGATTTACAAATATTACAAATAGGCTCGCTGGCGCAAGCCAAAAAAGAATTGACTAAGCCTGTTAGCTATGATAGGCTCTATGCGATTCTAGGGTACCTTGAAAAAGGGGACCAGTCCCCTTGGGGACTAGGGTACCTTGAAAAAGGGGACCAGTCCCCTTGGGGACCAGTCCCCAATTGCCTTTTTGTCCAGGCTCTGCGTTATGCTCAAAATTTAATCCTCGGAATATCAACTATATGCCTGTGGTTAAATTTTTTGCATGGCCACATGTGGTTGCCTTGATCTTGAACAAAAATACTAATTTTTCAAGATACCCTCTAGATATATATCTATAGCTATTTCACTTGGAGACTATTAGTGGGTAAAGTACGTATTTATGAGTTATCAAAACAGACCGGGATCCCCAGCAAACAGCTATTGGAGGAATTTTGTAAGTTAGGGGTGGAGTTAAAGAGCCATGCCAGCTGCGTGGATGAGGAGACCGTTGCTTTATTTATGCAACTGGCTAAAGAGGGGAAAAAGCCAGTTGCAAAGCCAGCTGCCGGACATCCTGTCGAGGCTGTGGAACCGCCTGTTGAAAATAAACCCCAGGGCGCAACAGCTGTCCTCCCCGCTACTACCTGTATAAAGTTGTCTGAAACTATCACCGTTAAGGAATTAGCCGAAAAATTAGAGTATAAGAGCAGTGTAGTTATCAAAAAGCTAATGGAAATGGGGCACTTGGTATCTATAAACCAGTTATTGAATGTAGATATTGCTGTAGCATTAGCCAAAGGATTCGGCATAGAAGCCCAAGTCGTTTCTTTAGAGGAAGAGATTCCCTTAGAAGAAGCTGTAGATGATCCAGAAGCAGTCCCAAGACCACCGGTGGTCACTATCATGGGTCATGTCGATCATGGCAAAACATTATTATTGGATGCTATTCGTCAAACCAATGTGGCTGATGGCGAGAGTGGAGGGATTACTCAACATATCGGTGCCTATAAGGTAAAGCTGGACAAGGGTGAAGTAGTTTTTCTGGACACCCCGGGACATGCAGCCTTCACCTCCATGCGTGCCCGAGGCGCACAGGTTACCGATGTGGTGGTGTTGGTGGTAGCCGCCGATGATGGGGTAATGCCCCAAACCATAGAAGCCATAAACCACGCCCGGGCAGCTAATGTGCCCATTTTAGTAGCCGTAAATAAAATAGACAAACCGGAAGCCAACCCCGATAAAGTAAGGCAGGAATTAACCAAGTATGACCTGATCTCTGAAGATTGGGGCGGGCAAACTATCTTTGCGGAGGTTTCGGCTAAACAAAAGATAGGACTGGACACCCTGCTGGATATGTTGCTCCTGGAAGCTGAAATGTTGGAGCTTAAAGCCAATCCGAACAAACTGGCCCGGGGCGTCATTATAGAGGCCGAGCTTGATAAAGGGCGCGGCCCCGTGGCCACTGTGTTGGTACAGTCCGGTACACTGCGCGTCGGGGATCCATTTGTATGCGGGATTTGCTCAGGTCGGGTAAGAGCTCTATTCAATGACAGGGGCAACCGCATCAAAGAGGCTTTACCATCCACCCCGGTCGAGGTATTGGGATTATCCGGAGTTCCTCTGGCAGGAGATACCTTTGTGGTAGTAGCAGATGAGCGCCGAGCCCATCAAATTGCTGAAACCAGGCAACAAAAAGAAAGAGAACAAACGCTGGCGGGTACCACCCGCATTACCCTGGAAGACCTGCATCATCAGATTAAGCATGGCGAAATAAAAGAGCTCAAGGTAATTATAAAGGCAGATGTTCAGGGTTCAATAGAGGCGGTTACTGATGCCCTTGAAAAGTTGAGTACCACTGAAGTTAAAATTACCTCAATCCATGGCTCGGTCGGAGGTATAACTGAAAGCGATGTAATGCTGGCTTCGGCCTCCAATGCCATTGTTATAGGCTTTAATGTCCGCCCGGAACCCAAGACCATTCAGTTGGCGGAACGCGAGAAAGTGGATATAAATTTATATACGGTAATTTATCAACTGGTAGCTGAAGTAAGAGCGGCTATGGAAGGCTTGTTGGAGCCGGATTATAAAGAGGTGTCCATCGGCAGGGTTGAGGTGCGGCAGGTGTTCAGTGTTTCCAGGATAGGCAAGATAGCAGGCTGCTATGTCACCGAGGGCAAAGTAAATAGAGGGGACACCTGTCGGCTTGTCCGCGACAGCGTAGTGACCTATGAGGGGAATATCGCCTCTCTCAGGAGATTTAAGGAAGATGTCAAGGAAATAACCGTGGGTTATGAATGTGGCATTATCCTTGAAAACTTTCAGGATATAAAGCAGGGCGACACTATTGAGGTTTATACTCAAGAAGAAATTGCTCGTCAATTGAAAATAAATGATTAGCCCTGGGTTACGCTTTTGCCTTTACAATGGTTAACCCATGAAGTATATAAATCTACTGCCTCCTGAACTTCAGGCAAAATCGAGTGTTGCGCAACGCAGAGCCAAGCCGTTCTCTAAAGTGTTGCTCGGTTGTTTAATCGTTCCTGCTGTATTAATTCTAGCTTCCGTAATCGCCATAATAGTATTTAAGTATCGCTACAAACAAAATACCGGCGAGCTTACAGGCCGATGGGGGCCAAAGTCGGCAGCAAAAAAGAACACTGTCGTATCAGTAACTGCAAGGTCAATTAAGCGAAAAAAAACTGTTCCTGAAAAGCAGCCTCGCTCAGCGCCAGAAAAAACGGTATCAACAGTAACGAGCCCGAAAGCTATCCCTCAACCATCCGATGCGGTGAGCGAAAAAGTTGTTGGCTTCACTATACATGTGGGGGCGTTTTCCACAAAGGATGAAGCTGAGGCGCTGCTGCAGAAAATGATGGGGCAAGGGCTCAAACCATACCAGCAATCAACGCAGGTCACCAAAAACGTAAACACCATTTATGTAGGTCAAGCCTCCAGCATAGAGGAAGCCATGGAGATGACGCAGAAGCTGGAAGATTATGGCTATAAGACCTTTATTAAAATCCGTCCCCGGGACACAAATTTGGTCGGCATAAAGGGTTTTCCGAGCCGGACTAAATCGCGGGAAATCTCAGAGCAATTGCTAGCTCTGGGTTATTCAACTGAGATAGTTCCAGAGCAAGCTTCATTAACCATATATCGGGTTAATTTAGGGCCTTACAAAGAATATCGCCAGGCAAAAGAGACCCAAAACAAACTGGAAGACTTGGGTTATCGGGTTACTTCAATTATAAGAAAATAATGCAGATTTTAAAAACAATAAGAAATGAGGTAATTGCAAAAGTCTCAAAATTAAAGGGGGACATGCCCCAGCCGCAAACTTTAGTTTGCGTAACTGTTTGTTTCATAATGACTTGCGAATCGCAGGCTAAAGCCAGCGACTACCCCAAAAGGACTTTTGCAAGAGGCTCAAATGACTATAACTAAAGCCCATTTAGCAGAACATGTAAGACAAAAACACGGAAATTTATCCCGCCGGGAAGCGCTCGCTGCAATAGATGCTATCTGGAATTTAACCAAAAAAAGCTTGCTAAACGGACAAGGGTTACAGATAAAGGGATTTGGCAAATTCATAGTTCGCTCTCAAGCAGCCCGGGTCGGGCGAAACATAAACACTGGCGAAGCAACCCCTGTAGCTTCCCGCCGCGTGGTTATATTTAAACCGGGCAAGCAACTCAAACAATTGGCGAATAGCACCGTAACCGCTGACTGAAACATATTCTAAAGCTTATTGCTTTGATTAAAGGGTGCCTTGAAATAAAGACATATCGATAACTTTAAAACATGAGGAATAATCAGGCCATGCCTGCTTCAACTCATATCCCGGATAAGATGTTTTTTAAAATCGGGGAGGTAAGTAAGCTAACCGGTATAAAAGCACATGTTTTAAGGTATTGGGAGTCGGAATTTAAATTAATACGGCCACCAAAAAGCAACATCGGCCAGCGGGTATACCGTCGGCGCGATGTTGAGGTTATTTTACGCTTAAAACAATTACTGTACGAAGATCGCTTTACCATTGAGGGCGCAAAGAAAAAGATATCCCAAGAGCTAAAGCAAAAACAACCAAAGCAGCTTTTTACTACCCCACCGGATAAGTTAGAAGCTATACTTAAACGGCAAAAGCAGGAACTTAAAACTTTGATTACCCTATTGGAAAAATAAATCGGGGCGTGGCGTAGCCTGGTAGCGCACTGGTCTGGGGGACCAGGGGTCGGAGGTTCAAATCCTCTCGCCCCGACCATTTTTTTATGTTGTATCAGTAGTGTCCGGTTAGGTTTTTGCGCAACCCGCAAAATGCCTTTTAGTTCTCTCTCCCCTCTGGGGAGAGAGTTAGAGTGAGGGGAAAACCCGGTTTTAAAATCCACCTCACCTTGATCCTCTCCCCCAAGGGAGAGGAAAAACAAGGAATCTTGTGTTAGAAACTTACCGTAATTATTGACTTTTACGGTGTGCAAAAACTTGGAGCGGACAACGCTGATGTTGTATAGTCAAACAAATTTTACTTTGCTAAAATTATAAGAATCCACAAGGCTTTTCGTTTTATTAATCCCGAATAATTCGGGTCTTGTTATGGGCGAATCGACATTTAGTTGAAAAGTATAAATTTATCAGCTTCCTGTTCCCGCCGCCTTGGGCAAACAAAGCTTTATTGGACGTTGGCTCATACACCTTATCTCACAAGAGGTCTGGCGAATCTAGTCTGAGTTTATGAATAGATCAGGT
>JAJRUU010000026.1 GCA_024277605.1 bacterium | reverse complement strand
GCCCCTTCATGGCAAAGATTTATTTCCGACCATTATACCATATTCTGCTGCTAAAGTCCGACAGACTCCTAGTCTGAGTTTATGAATGGATCAGGTGGAGTATCTCTATTATCCAGTGCCTGCTCAACCTGCTGCAATAGTTCTGAGGGTTGATAAGGTTTTTGCAGGATTCCGGCCGTACCCCGGCTTAAAGCCCTTTTGGTGTGTTCACTCAACTGCTGCTGGCTGGATAGCAGCACCCGAATATCTGATTTGATTCTTTTTAGCAACGTATAGGTTTGCTCGCCGTTTACCATCGGCACTACCATATCCAAAATTACTAAGTCTATGCCCTCGCCTGCTTGCTTTAGCGTATCGACCGCTGTTTGAGCATCAGCCGCCAGCAGAACTTTATATCCTCTCTTCATTAATATTTTTTGGGCTCGTTGACACACGATCCCTTCATTATCCACGACCAGGATCGTTTCGGATTTCCTAGTTATTTTCCCAGGCTTTTTCTTTAATATCGGCAGGTAGACTTCAATAGTACTTCCTTGACCGAGCTTGCTCTTCACCTTAATATGGGCTCGATGGTTTTTCATGATTCTATAAACGGACGCCAGCCCTAAACCGGTACCATTGCTATTCTGCTTGGTGGTGAAAAAAGGTTCAAATATCTTCTCCTGGGTCTGGCTATCCATCCCGCAACCGGTATCAGCAATAGAAAGACAGATATAATCCCCGGATTCCGCCCATGGATTAATCTCGCTGATTTCCTCATCCAAAAAAACTTTTCTGGTATTGATTTTTATCTCGCCACCTTCAGGCATGGCATCCCGGGCATTTAAGCAAACATTCAGAATCAACTGTTGTATCTGTCCATCATCTCCCCTTATCGGCAACAAATTCTTATTCAATGATTTATTTATGCGGATGTTTTTATTTATGGTGCGTGAAAGCAATCTGGTTATTTCATCCACCATATTGTTTAAATTAACCGGTTTTAAGGTAACCTCTCCCCGCCTGGCAAAATCCATAAGTTGATAGATAAGATTAGCCCCTTTGTTAGCAATATTTTCTATCGCCTCCACTTCTTTATACATGGCATCCTCAACCGATAGATTCTGCTTAATAAAATACGCATAGCTCAGAATACCTTCTAGCAAATTATTGAAATCATGGGCCAGGCCGCCAGCCAGTGTGCCGATACACTCCATCTTTTGCATTTGGAGTAATTGATGCTCTAATATTTTATGCGCTGTAATATCGCGGATAATACAAGCAAAGCGGTTTACTCTCTTTTCCCCATTATGCACCGAAGAGGTGGAAATCAAATACGTGCCCCTCAGATTGGGCGTCTTTATTTCTTTAGTGCAAGGCTTGCCGCTTTTCATGGTTTTGACACAGGGGCAATCCGGGTGATGCGCAATGCCGGCATGTAAAAATTGGAAGCATTTTTTGCCTGCAATTTCGCGGGGATGTTTTTTGAATTTGTTCGCCATCGCCTTGTTAGCTCTCAAGATGTTAAAGTCTTGATCCAAGATGACTACCATATCGGTTATCGAATCAAACGTCTCCTCCCACTCTTTTTTGGCGTGTATCAATTGCTTAAATAATATATCAACCTCAATATTTGCTGCAATCCCATTGCCCGTGGAGCACAAGAAGTCCCGTTCTAAAGGGGAAAGCTTACCAAGTTTCTCTTTGCTTAGTAAACTGATTACCCCCAATGTTCTTTTTCTGCCTTTTATTGGAATCCCCACAAAAGAGCGATAACCACTTTGCCGGAATATATTGTCAGTCTGGCTCAACTGGGAAAGGTCGGTTACTGCTACCGCAGAATCAGCCTGTAATATCTGATCCCTGAATCTGCTCTGTTCAGTTTCTTGTTCAATCAGCTTCTGCAAAATATCTGGCAGACCTTTAGCGGCAGATAATTTCAGCTTTTCGCCACCATCGTCCAGCAAATAAATAGCCCCCGTTTCCAACTCAAACAGCCCCAATATCTTATCCAACACCAGCTGAAGCGTAGCATCAAATTCTAAGGGGTATCCCAAAATATTGGTAATTTCACTTAAAGCCGCCAGTATTTGTTCAGACCTATTTAAGTTCCATTCCGATTTAAGCTTATAAATTGCTAAACCCAGCTGTTTGCCCCATAAACTAAACCAAGGCATACATCGCTTTTTGAAAAATTTTGGTATCGGACTGACCAGACCCATCACCCCCAACACCTTATCTCCCGCCATCAGTGGGATATAGAGCGCTGATCCCGGCTGCCAACTCAGCTTAACTCCCAAAACGGGGCTGGCATCTTCTACATGTTCACATACCAGAGGTACTCTAGCCTGCAAAACCTTCTTGGTGATCTTCTTGTCCGGCTTAAATGATTCTTCTACCCAAAATCTGCCTTCGCTGAATACTTTCACCTGGATATCCGGGCTAGCATCAGCGAACATTAACATCACCCCAGCCAGTGCGCCCAATTCCCGGCTAACTTTTTGTAAAGAGATATTCATTACCTGATCTATATTCTTGGCCCCAAGTATGGAGTTAACAGCCGAATCCACCCCCCAAAACTGTGTCTCCATTAACGTCAGCTTCATAATCTATCCCTTCTGTTTTATATACCTGCTCAAAGCTACTATTCAGGGCGCCTTGAAAAAGGGAATAAATCCCCAAGGGGACAAATCCCCGAGGGGACATGCCCCCTTTTAGCTGTTGCAGCCTTTGCCCCGATCTATTCATAAACTCATACTAGATTCGCCAGACACCCCTTGTGAGATAAGGTTTATGAGCCAACGCCCAATAAAACTTTATTTGCCCGAGGCGGCTGATCAGGAAGCTGATAAATTTATAATTTTCAACTAAATGTAGATTTGCCCAGGACAAGACCCGAATTTTTCGGGTTGCAGCCATATTTCAGCTATACATTTCATTATAGTACACAATGTAACACCATTAATGTTACTGCTTGCGCTCCTGAAAAACATATTGCCTTATATGACAACTCATGGCTGTGTTTTAATATGTAGCTGTATTATATTATGTTATAATAGTAGCCGAAATACTTATAATGCTGATACACATGTTACTGAATATATGTTATGCTACACTTATCGTAGAATAATACCTGATTTGGATACCTTGAAATATTAATTAAAAGCAGTATCAATCATCGAGAAGGAGGCATCATGCAGGAAAACAATTATTCTCATCAAGAATGTATGGAGGTTCTAAAAAATCTGGCGCTGGAAATCAAGGATATGGGCGAAGGAGAAAGGTTAATAACATTAGAAGATATAGTGAGGTTGGAGGCGGAAGGCAAGGGAAACCGCTTCTGGTTATTAATAATTAAGTACTTACTGGTTAAACCGGAGGGCCTGTCCAAGGCTTTAAATCTAGCGGAAGAAGAACTCACTCCCCCTTCTAATCTCAGGCATTTACCGGTGAATCCAGAGAATCTGGCTCAGCCGGTTGATTTTTTTGCTAATGCCGACGCTTTCTCAGCCTTTAAGAAATTATTTGTTTAACCCGAAAGATTCGGGCAGGCACAGGAAGCTGATAAATTTATAATTTTCAACTAATTATCGATTCGCCCATAACAAGACCCGAATTTTTCGGGTGGCAAACCTAGCGCCATGTCAATGCTGATTTGTCAGGTGTCATTCTGATCCCTTCACTATTCAGGTTTATAAAGCTGGCGAATGATCATCTGATAGCTCCGGGGAATGATTTGCTGGCGTACCGACTTATCATCATCCTGTACATTGGGTAAACTTAGTCCTCCAGCAGCAGGCAGAGAAATACCTGGTTTAAGCAGAGGGTGCAAATTGGGCTGTGTTGTTCTGGTATGGGTCGACACTTTAACGTACTTACCGCTCTCGTCTTGAGGGTTCCTGAAGGAAATTAGTTTGTTTGGTGGATAATCTTGCGGTTTTATATTGATTTTACTTTTGCTTGTCCCTTTTAGTTTTTCCGCTTGGGTAAGTTCCCGCATCTTTGGCAAATTCTTAGGTTGAGATAATTTACCCTGTCTGGATTTGAATTTACCCCCTGAAGTATCAGCCAACGGCGCAGACGCCGTTTCGGCCTGAATGATTTTATTGCGGCTTTTTTCTAAGCGCCTGATTATACGCTCGAATATATCCGCTTTAGTCAAATCATTTTCCATGGAATACGGACTCGCTATTGCTCCCTCACGCGCAGAATGTTCTGCTTCGGTTCCTCCTCTTGGCCCGTTTAGTTGATTCATCCCTGCAGAATATTCAACCTGATGTCCAGGCAAAGAATTTGAAGCTCCCTCTTTCTTTGAGGATATTTTGGCCGCGCTTGACTGGCGGGCTTGTTGCTTTCGCAGTTTACCTATAAGTGCATCTAATCTGTCTAAGGCTAATTGTTTTTTAAACTCATCCTGTGCATAACCTTTAGCGTTAGCTGAAGCGGCCAAGGAATTATGCATATATCCCTTATCGCTGTTCTTATGTTGCGCTGACTCGACCTTTTTGTCATTTTGAGAGGAGGGTAGCTGGGGGGAAGTCATCTGCTGTATAGAGGTAGGACTAGACTTCTCCCCCAGCGCGGAGGATGTTGTGGCGAGAGATGCTTTTACTCGGGATAGGTCTTGAGCTAATTGCTCAAGTTTGTTGGTTAGCTCATTGGATTTCTTTGAAAATTTTGCTTGCTTTTTTAATTTGCGGTTCAGCTTATTCATCTTCTGAATGCTTTTTTCTATAATAGCGTCTGCTTTTGAGCGCTCATCACTCATATTATCACTTTTAGCTAACTCTTCTAATCCATCCGCTAATTCTTTAAGCTCCCTCTTCATATTACGTTTTAACGAGTTAGCCGTATCAGCCGTCTCATCAGTTTTTGATGAATCGGCGTCTTGCCCGGCATTATTACGATGATTATCCCTTTGTTCTATGATCTTATTATGTTCATTAAAATTCCGTCGCTGAGACTGCTGCTTTCTTAATAATCGTTGTTCCTTTTTATCTTTAGTAACTTGCATAAGCTCATTTGAAAGCTGCTGCATTTCATAAGCCAACTCCCCAAAATCAGTCGATGTCCTTTTTGGCATATCCCTTCTCTGCCTCATAGCCTTATCTTTGCCTTGTTCTTTCTTGGTTTGAAGGTCAGGGGTGTCTACTCGATCTGCTGCTTTGCGGCTCAAATTTTCACTCAATTGCTTTTGCCGGTCGCTATGCTGATCCCCGTGCTGCTTTTTTATGTCCAGACTCCCTTGATCTTGCAGCGCCTGCGATATACGCCCCATATCCTGCGCCAGGCTATCCAATAGCTCATATCTGGCCGCTGCCTTGCTCTGCTGCTTTTGACCAGCGTCCCGACTGTCCTGAGTATTAGCTAAGCCCATTAAATTTTTAGATAACTCTCCCAGCTGCTCGCTTAATTCCTTTACTGTCTGTTGCTGTGAAGAATCCGACTCACGCTGCATCTCTGACCCTTTTTTATCGCTTAAGCTAACGTTCTCCGCTTTATCTTCAGCATTCAGCTTATTCATATAATTATTGAATGCAGCCTGCTTATATAATTTGGCAGAGAGCCGCCCCAACTGCTTTCCCAGGTCATCGAGCGTCTTAGATTCCGCCCGAGCTTGCTGCTT
>JAJRUU010000225.1 GCA_024277605.1 bacterium | reverse complement strand
CTTTCCACTCTAAGGTGGATAGATCATGGCATAAATCCCAGAGCAAATTGAAATCGAAAAAGTCTTTTTTGGGGTCAATCATCCTGATATACCTAATGTTTTTGTACCATTAAAATTTTTTTACCGGACAGTAGTGCCAATTTATACAAAAAAAATAATATTCCCTGTTATCATTTTAAAATCAAGGCAAAAGTAGTATAATCAGCATGTGTTAATCAACATAACCTGAAAGGAAAAATGCCTGGATGAAAGCCTCGGCTCATTTTTATAGTTCGTGTTTGTTGGGAGGGATTGTGTATACATTTTCGCAATCTTTAGTAATCACCGTTGTGGCGAGTTTAAGTACTATCTTAGTCGACATAGACCATGCGCTCGATTTCTTGATTTTTTCAGCAGAAAAATTCTCCATTAAAAATTTATTCGTCTGGTGCGAGCAGGCAAAATGGGAGAGAGTGACTTTGATTTTTCATTCATATGAGCTTTATTTTTTATTGGGAGTCATAGCCTATTATTTCCCGTCTGATATACTAAAAGGCCTCATGCTTGGTTTGGGGATGCATTTCTTACTTGATCAGATATGGAATTGCCACCTGCGCAAAGACTATCACCTGACCCCCTGGTTTTATTTTCTAACGTATCTGATTTTTGCTGGGTTTCATAAAGACAATTTGCTCATAGTAAGTGAGTAAATAAATATGCTTAATACCCTTATATATAAGTTACTTACACACATTTACTTCATAACATGGATTGATTATATTAACCGATACACAAAGGAGGGCGCACCCAACATGGCGGATATTTTAGATTATAAGATTTATGGAGATGATATGCAAATTGTGGAGGTTGAATTAGACCCCGGTGAAGGTGTGCGAGCGGAGGCGGGAGCAATGATCTACATGGATATGGGAATTGAAATGCAGACCGGTACCGATGGCGGGATATTTGCTGGATTTAAACGAAAGATAACCGGGGAAAGTTTTTTTATCACTACATTTCTTTATCAACAGGCGGGTAAGGGCCATGTTGCTTTAGGAGCGCCTTATCCAGGCAAGATAATTCCGCTTGATATGAAGGCGTTGGGAGGCCGCTTCTTGTGCCAGAAAGATGCCTTTCTCTGTGCCGCCAGGGATATTGAGATTGAGATAGCCTTTACTAAAAAAATCGGCGCCGGTCTCTTCGGCGGAGAGGGATTCATCTTGCAGCGCTTGGAAGGTTATGGATTGGCCTTTATCCACGCAGGGGGAACAATCATCCCCAAAACCCTGGCCGCAGGTCAAACCTTGAGGGTTGATACGGGATGCCTGGTGGCTTTTTCCGCTTCAGTTGATTATGATATTAAATTTGTAGGCGGATTCAAAAATGCGCTTTTTGGAGGAGAAGGGATGTTTTTGGCTGATTTAACCGGCCCAGGGCTTGTTTACTTACAAAGTCTCCCCTTCTCACGTTTGGCCGACCGTATTTTTGCCGCATCCCGCTTCCAGCGGGTGGGGGAACAAAAAGGTATCGCCGGTATTGGGGGCAATCTATTAGGCGGCATTTTGGGAGGTAACTAATGGGCGCCTTGAATATGCTGGAGAAACTTTGACTATATGAATAAGAATGGTATAGTGTAAACCGGAAATAAATGAGGTACAAATAAACTCTTATACTTACGGGTAAAGGTTGCTGGTTTAGAAACTTTATTGTCTGGCAGTAGTGTCCGGTTATGGTTTTTGCACAAGCCGCAAAATGCATTTTAGTTCTCTCTCCCCTCTGGGGAGAGAGTTAGAGTGAGGGGAAAGCGCTGTTTTAAGCTCCCCCTCACCTTGATCCTCTCCCCCAAGGGAGAGGAAAAACAAGGAATCTTGTGTTAGAAATTTACCGCAATTATCGACTTTTACAGTCTGCAAAAACTTGGAGCGGACAACGCTGATTATCTTAAAACAGGTCATTTTTTTGGGTAGGAATGTGGCGCTCAGGTTAAATTTACTTTCAATGAGGGTCTTTCTGTCTACAATCATCCTTTTAGCGGGTTGTACCAGCAGCGGCAGGTTATACTCCGGCCCTGAGTTACCCAGGAGTCAAGTTGCTAAAGTAATAATAGAATCCCCTTTAATACTCCACTCAGTGGACAGGAACCCCCCATTTTCTAATCAAAAGCGAGGCCTTATCGCCTGGGAGTTGGAACTGCTCCCTGGTTATCACACAATTACGTTTAAGTACAATTTAAGTAACGCCGGTCAATCCCTTTTAGCAGAAAAAACTGTTCCGGTAAAACTATTGGCTGAAGCCGGACACACATACCGAGCGAAGTCTTCCGCTGACTGGAATAGCAAAACCGGGCAAACTTTCAAGATTTGGTTCGATGAAGAAGCGGAGGTACCAATTAGTGCAGATGAAACTACGCAAAAGGATACCAATGCAAAGCTACGAGAAGCGATACAGAAAGACCATTTTAATACCGCCAGGTCTCTGCTGGAGAAAGGGGCTGATGTCAATTACCGGGATGAGGGTGGGTGGACACCCTTAATGTATGCGATCAGAAACAATCAGAACTATCTCGTACATGTTATGCTGATTAAGGGGGCTGATGTAAACGCAACAACTGTGATAGGCACAACGGCCTTCATGTTGGCAGCCGCTGAGGGCCAACGAGATATCGTACAAACGATGCTGGACAAGGGGGCCAGGGTAAATGCAAAAGACAGGGATGGATGGACACCCTTAATGCTGGCAACTAGAAACGGGCATACCAATATCGTGAAAATCTTACTCCACCGAGGGGCTGATGTAAATGCAAAAAACAAGGATGGGATGACCGCCTTTATTTTAGCTGTAAAAGAAGGCCAGCAGGATATTGTAAATATTTTATTAGAAAAAACAGTCGATCTGAATCTGGTGCCTGAAGATGGGATAACTCCCCTGATGTATGCAGCCAGAGATGGTTATATCAACATTACAAAAGCTTTATTGGAAAAAGGCGCCGATGTAAATTTAAAAACATCTGCGGGGACGACTCTAATATATGCCTCACAGGAAGGCCGCACAGACATTGCAGCCGCTCTCCTGGAGAAAAATGCTGATGTAAACGCAACAAATGCGCTCAATGTAACCGCACTGATGGCAGCGGCACAGAAGGGGTATACCAGTATTGTAATGTTATTGCTGGATAAAGATATCGACCTGGATATACTAAACAATGATGGTGAGACAGCTTTAATGTTGGCAGCGGTTGAAGGTCACGCAGATGTGGTGCAGGCATTGATAGACAAATGCGCTCTGTTGAATCAGAAAGACAACTACGGCAGGACAGCTTTAACGTTGGCGGTCAGGAACCTCCAGACCGAGGTTGTCAGATTGCTTAAACGCTCAGGAGGAACCCAATAAACTATCACTTACCCCCTGCATGCAGTTTTTTATTACAAACCCGCTTTATCTTTATCCACGCATATATTTGACTATTATATTACATGATCTTTTGTTTGCCCGAGGCGGCAGAAAAATGTCGATTCGCCCATAACAAGACCCGAATTTTTCGGGTGAAGAAACAGGCTGTGCCTGCCCGAATTTTTCGGGTTAAATGATATGGCAGGTAGGTTTTATTATTAATCCCATCTTGACCACGCCAAGAGCGTATAGTCTTCTATAACAACTAGTTATGCTGTTTGCGTAGATACGAAACTATTTTATGCTATTGCGAGCATGGATTTGAGCAGATATT
>JAJRUU010000224.1 GCA_024277605.1 bacterium | reverse complement strand
CATGGCTCCTCCTCTTAAGGAGAACCATAAACCGGACAATTCACGTGTTACAACTCCGGACAGTTTACTTGTTCCTAACACACTCCTCTATAATTCTTGACAGCTATATTGTTGAATGTTATTATTTAGCCCGATCTATTCATAAATTCAGACTGGGTTTGCAAGACATCCATTGTGATATAAGGTTTATGAGCCAACGTCCTAAAAGAAACAGGCTGTGCCTGCCCGAATTTTTTGGGTCAGCATCTCAGAATTGTAATTTCACTTTTATTATCAGGAGTAATTAGCCATGAGAATTGAGGTAGGATTAAATCATATTCTGGATAAGACCTCCCAGATTGACGTAGAAGGCATGTTTCCCGAATTGATTGACCAGAATGTTTGCTATACTGAAATGGGGAAGCAACTGCTGTTGGAGAAGATCAAGGATATTCATCATAACCTTGAACGCCAATCCCATCATTTCTTAGAAATAATGGGTGTATTAAATATGAATGAAAAACACGCCACATTTAAAAAAACGCTGGAGCAATTAGCTAAAGACCTGACAAAAGATCCTTTTCGGGACATGAATCCTAGTATCTCACCCGAATTTCAAGAGCTGATTGATAATGCGCAGAAATTAAGTCAGCCGGTTTATGTGTCTCTGATTAAAGTTTTAACCGAATTATCATGGAGGCATGAGGTGTTTGGGGATAATATATTATTTTTAAAAAACAAACTGGCTGAAACCTGTAGTCAGATATATCTGGATCTGAAGTCTGATGATATAATGGCCAAATTGGGAGGGAACGTTAAAGCTATATCCCATTTGGTAAGAGATAAAAGCACACGTGATGCCGTAATGTTTGGTCGTTCTACTACGCCCAGCCGTATTACCTTAGATGTTGGAGAATACGGCGACCAGGGGTCGATAAATCTGATGGAGTCCCTAAATCTCTATTTCAACACCTATCTTATAGCCGCAGCCTATAAGGATAGTATCCAGGCCTTTAGATCATTCAGGAAAGCTGTGCGGGTCAGGAAACGTTTTGGCTTGAGCGAAACCCTTCATGGATACATAATCAACAAAGACATACTCATGACTCAACAATCCCTGAACCAAATGGGGGGCAGTAAAGACGACCTGGAGTTGAGAAAATTTGAGGTGCATAAACGCGCGGAACAGCAAATACGTAATCTTAAATATAAAACTATTGTCGTAGAAAAGAATAAGCCCCAAGGGGGTCAGTGACCCCCATTATGATTTTCGTCCAAGATCAAAACGTGTGAAGAAGTTAACCGACCAAACCAGCAAAACATCCCCGGCAATCTTTATCCTCTATATGCGTCTGTCCCTGACCGCATGCTCTATCCCAATTGAGGATAAATCCGCATAACTTCGGCTTTGATAAAGCCCCATATCAGATAGGTATGTACTAAACCTGCCGAGGGATTTCAATATTAACGGATTAAGTCCTGATTTATTTCAATATCAGCTTGAGTTCTTAACTGGGCAAGCCGGTCACGCAGGATTGCTCCCGCCTTTTGACGCTGGAGCTTGAGAAAACTTCCCTTCCTGGCTTGTTGAAATTTATCCTCATCTGTAGGCAGCGCTTCATTTATTACCATCAAGTAGCACCTGTTATCATTTTCTCTTTCTAATACCGGGGATACCTGACCCGGTTTAAGCGCAAACAGCTTAGGCGCCCAATCCTTTATGGGGCCTATACCTTTGATTGATCCCTGCCGCGTGAAGGCATCACTCTCCATTACCGGAAGTTCGTATGTTTTGGCTACTTCCTCCAGGAGCACCCCCGCTTGGAGTTTTTCTCTGGCCGCGCCTGCCTTGTTAAGGGCTAAGCGCTGGCTTTTTTGTTCTATAAGGGCTTGTTCTACCGCTTCACGTACTTCTTCCAGAGCTGGAATATAGGATGGTTTTACCTCTAATAATTTAAGCAAGGCATACCCTTCTGCTATCGATACCGGCGAGCTGACCGCTTCTGCATCAAGTTCAAATGCTGCTATGGAAAATTGATATGTTTTTCCCCCCTTGGACATATCTTCAGCTCGAGAAAAGAAGTCGGTCTGCTTAACTTCCAGCGAATACGTTTGCGCCAGTTTTTGTAAGTCGTTATCGACCAATGTTTGAGAATATATGGTATCCGCCAACTCTCGGGCTTTTTCCAAGCTGCGCTCATGCTTTAGTTTGGCCTCTATTTGAGAGTGAACCTCCGCCAGTGATTTTTCCTCTGAATGTTTAATATCGGTGACTTTGATTATATGATACCCATAGCGGGTCTTTACCGGTTGGCTCAGCTGGCCTTTTTCCATAGAAAAGGCCGCTTCTTCGAATGGAGGCACTAGCTTGCCGCTGGCAAAATACCCCAAATCGCCGCCTTTAACGGCAGATGCTTTATCATCGGAAAATTGCGTGGCCAGTTGAATAAAATCCGCCCCATCCTCCAGCTTGCGCCGGATATCTTCAGCCTTTTTCCTGGCTTCCTGGTCTGCCTCGGGGGTTGCGTTTTGAGGGAGCTTAATAAGTATATGACTGGCTCGCACCTCTTTGGCGATGGCAAATTCATCTTCATTATCGTAGTAATAATCCTCTATTTCCTCTTCGCCAATGTTTATTCCAGCCTCCTGTG
>JAJRUU010000223.1 GCA_024277605.1 bacterium | reverse complement strand
TCCTTTCCACTCTAAGGTGGATAGATCATGGCATAAATCCCAGAGCAAATTGAAATCGAAAAAGTCTTTTTTGGGGTCAATCATCCTGATATACCTAATGTTTTTGTACCATTAAAATTTTTTTACCGGACAGTAGTGTAACAAGATACAAAATATTACATAGAGGGTTTATTTTTAAGTGTTAAACATGCAGAAATGCGGATTGGTATTCCTTAGAAAAAACGACCAGTAACTTCCAGTGTAAACGCTGCTCTTATAATCAAGAAATCAATAGGAAGCACCTTAGATTACAGAAAAAACCACGTGTTGAACCAGAATGGTATTACAAATTAGATGAAGTGTTTTACCAAGGATATACCAACGACATGATTGTTCCTATTCTAACTCTATCTAAGTTACAAAAAGCGGTAGAAGAAAGTTTTATTTATGTTCCTGAAATAGATATTTGGAAAGAAACAAAAGAAGACAAAAAAGAAATTGACTTATGCTGTGTTTTAGATGGAGAGATATTTATAGGAGAATGTAAAACCTCTAAGACTGTTAATCAAAAAGATATAAAAAAATATTTTGAACTGGCAACAGAGGTTGGTGCTCAAGGACTTATATTTAGCACTCTATCGCCAGAATGGTCAGAAGGAACAAGAAATAATATCTTAAAATTATCAAGAGACAAAGAATTAAAAATCAAATTATATAAACATGATGACCTAATTTAATTTCTATTGTCTTAAACTCAAGTAAAGATAGAATAGCCAAAGCAAAAAAACCTTCTTGCCATAACTTAGCCTTAATTTCTCCCAACATTTTCGCCATATAAATATACTACATATATTTATACCCCCCCATAATTTCCTCAATTTCCCCTAAACATCCCGGCTATATTCATAAAACCACTTTTAAGTTGATTTATGGGGTTGCAACTGTCTACTACTTGTGGCATACTGTTTAAGAGTTTATACTCTATGTAGTATCTGAATGCTCGGGACACTTATATGACAAATTGTCATTAGGAGTTTAAGCATGGAATTCTTAAGTCTGGAAGTACAGGGTTTTAAATCCTTTATGGAGCGGGCTAAACTCGAGTTTCAGCCCGGCATTACCGCCATTGTCGGCCCTAACGGCTGCGGTAAGAGTAACATTATGGATGCCCTGCGCTGGGTATTGGGTGAGCAAAGCGTAAAAAACCTGCGCGGGGAGCGGATGGAAGATATAATCTTCAACGGCACCAATCACCATAAATCCCTGGGGATGGCGGAGGTGTCTTTGAGGGTAAAAAGTAACGGCTCATTACCCATAGATTACGATGAAGTCGCCATCTCCCGCCGCCTGTTTCGCTCAGGCGAAAGCGAATATTCCCTGAATAAATCCCCCTGCCGCTTAAAAGACATCAGCGAATTATTTCTGGATACCGGTGTAGGCTATAAGGCCTATTCCATGGTGAGCCAGGGACGGGTGGATTTCCTGCTTTCCTCTAAACCGGCTGACCGGCGCATGTTGATTGAAGAGGCGGCCGGTATTATGAAATACAAACAGCGCAAGAAAGAAGCCTTGAATAAAATGGAGCTGGCCAGGCAGAACCTGCTGCGGGTGAGCGATATTATCACCGAGATAAAACGCCAGCGCGACAAATTAAACCGCCAGGCCAACGCCGCTATAAGGTACAAGGAGTTGCTGCAAAAAGAACGGCAACTGTAGCTATTACTAGTCGGTTATGAATACCTGAAACTTAGGCAGAGTTCTCAGGAAATATCTACTCAATTGCAGGTGTTGCGAGAGCAGGAGGCCGCTCTAGGGATTCAGGCGGGAAGCTTGGATGCCCGCTTAGAGGGGTTGCGGCTGGTTATTATACAATGCCAAGAAGAATTATCCGAGCTAAAACAGCAAGTTCATGAAAAGGAATTACAAACCAAGCGCAGCGAAGACCGCATAATCCACCTGAAGGAAACCATCAGCACCCTGGATGAGCAACAGGCAGTGGCGCAAGCAGAAATTGAGCAAACAGCATATGAGCAAAAATCCACCGAACATCAATTAGCTGAGCAACAGCTAAAACTTGATACATATAATAGAGAGCTTCAGGCCAAACAGCTTCAATTTGAAACAGCAGCGCAGCTACTTCAAAACCAGGAAGCAGGCTATAACCAAAAGCGGCATGAGTTGGAGCGGGAAAAAGCCGGGATGATCGACTTAGCCGCCGCTGGGGCGCGCTTGAGAAATATGCTTTCATCTCTAGCGGCCAGGGAGCAGGAAATAACACGGAAGCAAGGCAGGTTAAGCGCTGAAATAAAACAGGCGGAGACTGAGCGAGTAAATATTCAGCACAAAATCAGCGACCTGGAGACTTCTATCGGGGATACCCAACAGCAATTTAATCAATTGCAACAACAAGGCCAGAACCTACAGACGGAACTAACAGAAAAATCCCAACTACTAAAACAGGAAGAAGTGGAACTTAGCCAATTACGGGAAAAGTTAGGCCTGAAATCTTCCAAACTGTATTCACTGAGGGAGCTAAATCAAAACCTGGAAGGCTTTGAGGCCGGGGTACGCACCCTGATGCAGGCCAAGGAATCACCTGATGCTAATTTGAGCGGCGTCCACCAGGCTATAGGGCAGTTAATCAAAACCGAGGCCAAATATGAAACAGCCATTGAGGCCGCCTTAAGCCATCGGCTGGGCTATATAGTGGTAGCTGATTTGGCCGGGGCACAGCAAGCCATTGAATACTTAAAGCAGCATAAGGCAGGGCGTACCAGTTTTATATTGAAGGATAGCCTGAATAAAAAGAAAGCCGCACTTAATGGATTAAGTGGCCAGCCGGGGATTATTGGCCCTGCTTTGGAGCTGGTTGACTACGCTGCCAAATACGCTGATGTGCTGGAATCTATATTGGGGAACGTCTTAGTGCTGGAGGATATGGCTACTGCCAAAAAACTATTCCCTGAAAAGGCGGTCGGCTGGACTATGACCACCTTATCCGGTGAGGTATTAGAGCCTGAAGGGATTATTTCCGGCGGTGGGGTGGAAGTCGGCGACGGCGGCATATTATCACGTAATCGCCGCATAGAAGAGCTGCAAACCGAAGTAGCCCACTTAAATAAGCAGCATACGGAGCTGGCTCAAAATGTAGAAAATCGGCGGCGGCATATCGCACTCTTGAGTGAGGCGCAGGACGATCAGCAAAAACGGCTCAGGGACACCGAAGTCGAATTGGTACATCAAAGAAAGGATGCCGAGCAACAACAGTATGAACTGAGGCGCATCCAGAAACATTTGGATACCATCGGCTCAGAAAGTGATCAACTAAAACTTGAACTGGAAGAAATCCAGACCCGGTCGGCTGCGCTTAAGCAAGAATTAAATCAGCTCCAGGACAAAGAACAGGCCAAACAACGCTTTATCGATCAGCTAAAACAACAGCTCATCGCTGTAGAGCAAGAGCTGCAATCACTGCGACAAAAAGTTGTCCAGCATCGGGTGGATCTGGCAGCGCTGGAAGAGAAAAAGAAGGGCGCTCAACTGGATATTGAGCGGCTCAGGGAAAGCATAAACAAACTGGGACTGCGGCTGCAAGAACGAAAGCTCCAGGTAGAGAAACACTACCAACGTCGGCAGCAACTAGAGGCTGAAATCACCCAAACCCAAACGGCGTTGTCTAAATTGGCGCTTGAAAATGAAGAGCTTAAAAAAGCTTGTAGCAAAAAGAATCAAACCTATCAAGAGCAAGCCGCCCAATTAGCCCTGATCGAACAACAATACAAGCAGCAGAAACGAAAACTGGATGAATCGCAGCAACGGCTTACCCAGGTTGAGCTGGAAGCTGCCAAGGCCCAGTTGCGGCTCGATCAATTGGCCCAACAGATCACCCAACAATTTTCGTTAACCCTCGATCAGGCGCTGGAAAAAATAAAGCAAACCGACGCTGACCCTAACCTATGGGCCGAACAGCATGACAAATTACGCAGTCGGCTGGCAGCCATGGGAGATGTAAATCTCACCGCTATCGAAGAACATAAACTCTTGCAGGAACGCTTCTAGTTTCTCACTACCCAGAAAGAGGATTCGCTAAAATCTATAGATTCTCTGCATAAGGTGATCAGCAGCATCAACGTTACTACCAGGGAGAAGTTCAGGCAGACTTTTGAGGCGGTAAATGAACAGTTCTCCAAGGTATATACCCGGCTATTCGAAGGCGGGAAAGCTGAATTGCGCCTGGAGGAAGGCTTGAGTCTGCTCGAAGCCGGGGTGGAAATATTGGTGCAACCACCGGGCAAGAAGCTTCAAAACCTGAATCTACTCTCCGGTGGAGAAAAAGCGCTTACCGCTATCGCCTTCCTGTTTGGCATATATTTAATCAAACCCAGCCCGATATGCTTCTTAGACGAGGTGGATGCCGCTTTGGACGATATTAATGTTGGACGCCTATTGAAGATGCTGCGCGAATTTACCCAGCGCTCCCAATTTGTGCTTATAACCCACAATAAAAGAACCATGGAGGTGGCCGATATGATGTACGGCATTACCATGGAAACCCCGGGCGTATCCAAAATAGTATCAGTCAAGTTCAATGGTAATGGAAACGGATCCGGCAAGCCGTATGTACAAAATAGCAACCATGCCTAGCCTTTTGCTATAATATCTCACTACTGTCCGGTTAATAATCGAATAAATTCAACTGGATACAACCAGATGTTTCAGTTTTTTGGTAATCACATTGCGTAAGTAGCTGATAAATATGAGGTCTCTCGAATAAAGAGATGCTCAAAATTTGCAAAATTG
>JAJRUU010000222.1 GCA_024277605.1 bacterium | reverse complement strand
GGTGGATTGGTTCAATGTATGAATGGTTGCCTGGCGGTCATAATCCTGACGGACAAAGTGCGCTTTTCCATCCTCCCAGATAACATAACTGGCATATGGATTACCGTCTCTGGGTTGACCCAGGCTGCCGGGATTGATAATCAACTGATTTTTAAGCCTTCTGCTCCAGGGCTTATGAGTATGCCCCCAGATAACTACCTGTGCTGTAATGCCTGAAAGTATATCAGCAAGCGCCTCATCACTAATATCCGCATCTAAATAGCGAAAGAGATCACCGGGCGCCGCATGAGTCAGATAAAAAGTATGCCCCTTTAGTTCTATCTCTTGCTCAAGCGGCAGTTTTTTTAAATAATTTATATCATCGAGATCTAACAACTGCCAAGACAATTTTCGGGTAACTTCAGATAACTCTTTCATGGCATAACCACACCCGCAATCAACCCTATAACCTACCGCCTGATCGTGATTCCCCCTCACCACCGCCTGAGCCCGATTACGCACAAAAGCCAAAACCTCTTTAGGGTCAGGGCCATAATCTACCACATCACCGGCACACAACAAATAATCATAATCTGAAGGCAGACAAGCCAAGGACTCCAAATTGGCATGTACATCCGAAATAATAACGACCTTCATAGTTTCCCAAGATAAGTAGGAAATTGAGGCAGGCAAAGAAACTTCTCTGTATAGGATACTATACATGATGGTCTCAGCCCAGGCATAACTCCGGCAGGCAACTACCCTACAACTTTTAGATCCTTCCCAGCTTTAAAGAAAGGTACTTTCTTGGAATCTACCTGTACTATCTCTGCTGTTTTGGGATTTCTGCCCTGGCGAGCGTTTCGCTGGCGGATAGTGAAGCTGCCAAAACCACGTAACTCTACCTTGTCTCCATTAGCCAAGGCGTCCGAAATGCTTTTAAACACCATATTTACGGCAACTGAAGCGCTCCGCTTGGTGATGCCCAATTTCTGGGACACTTGATTAATAATCTCTGCTCTAACCATTAAGTCCTCCTCACGATAAATAGGTCAACCAATTGTACAATATTTATATACAAGACTTTTTATTAATATACCATAACTAACGGAAAAATCAACATATAAATTATAAATTATATAATAAATGTTAAAATTGCACGAAAATACTCGTCAAACGATCTCAAATAGTAATATACAGGTTCGTTGAAATCCACCAAAACTATGGCAAAACTCAATTAAGGAACTAACGCCCAGTGGAAAATACAGCGGTATTTGATTTTAAGTAACAGCTTATGTTATTATGTGTTAAATTACATCAGGAACTAAATGTCGATTTGCCCATAACAAGACCCGAATTTTTCGGGTGTAGGAGAAAGCATAGTGGAATTTGAACTGCGTACCTATACCTTTCTGGATAGCTTACAACCCCAACTGGCTCAGTTTATTGCTAAGGATAACCGGGTGTACGACCCGCGGGAATATGATGCCGCCTTGTTTTTAGAAATCGCCCCCGCTATGGAAATTCACACCATGATCGATATGGCGCTAAAAGCTACTAATGTATACCTGGGCTCGGTGGTTACCGAACGCCAGTTCGGTCTGCTGCAGGTGCATCATCCTGACCAGGGAGAGGTTAAAGAGGCCGGTAACGCCATTTTAGGGGCTACTAAATTAAGCATTGCCGACCGGGCGGAGGTTAAGCTGCTTACTAATAAGATAATCAGGGGCGTGGAACAGGATCACGCCATCTCCTTTACCGGCATGGCCAAGGGCAATATGGTACTTGGCGGTGAGTCGGTATTTATCCTGGAAAGCAATCCGGCGGCTTATCTGGCAATAGCCTGTAATGAGGGCTTGAAAGCTGCTAATATCAAATTGATTAATATAAAACCCTATGGAGCATCGGGGCGCCTGATTTTAAGCGGAACTGAATCAGAAATCGACTCAGCGGCGGAAGCGGCGGTAAACACTCTCGATATGCTCAACGCAGAAACCAGAAAAGAGCGGGAACGCTCGGGCAGGAATTCACAATAGATCGAGTCCCTGAATGTTTTTCAAGGTACCCTTTAATCGATACCCAAACTATGAACATGTAAAACCCCTGGGGGACGGTGTTCCCCTTAAGAAAGAGGCTCTCGCTCCTGCTTGGCTTTAGCGGCTTTTGGTTTGCCTTCAATAAGCAGGGTAAATTCCCCTTTGGGTTTACGTTCTCCCAATATTTCTCTTATTTGGGCTGGGGTGCCCCGCAGCAATTCCTCGAACATCTTGGTCAGCTCCCTGGCTACCAATATATGGCGTTCACCTAGTATTTCTTCCATATCCAGCAAAGTTTTTGCAAATCTATGCGGGGATTCAAATAAAACGACAACCCTGGATTCTTCTTTAATCTGCTCTAACTTCTCGCGCCTTTTTTTTGTTTTAGGCGGCAAAAAACCCTCAAAGGTAAAACCCTCACCGGGTAACCCCGAAATGCTAAGTATAGCGGTAACCGAAGATGCTCCGGGAATTGGCACTACTTTAATATTTTCTGCCCAGGCTAACCGCAATAAGCGGTACCCCGGATCTGATATACCCGGTGTACCGGCATCGGATACCAGCGCAATCTGCCGACCTTCTTTGAGTTTAGCTATGAGCTGCGCCCCTTTACGGGCCTCGTTATGGGCGAAACAACTGGTAAGTGGGGTATGAATGTCGTAATGACTCAACAGTTTGCGGGTGCGACGGGTGTCTTCAGCAGCGATTAAATCGACTTCGCCTAAAATCCGCAATGCCCGCAAGGTAATATCTTCCAGATTACCGATGGGGGTGCTTACAACATACAAGCTGCCTGGAGGCTGGTTGGGGTTATTTTGCATAGCATGTTTCAGGCTTGACATAACATGATGATATTGTACTTAAAAAAGGGGATATATCCCCAAGGGGACCTGCCCCCAAGGGGACCTGCCCCCAAGGGGACTTGTCCCCCCCCTAGGAGTCTGTCGGGCTTAAGTTGTCAAAAATAGTGAACAAGCCGCAATTAATAAATAAATCCGCAGACAAACGTTTTTTAATTATCAACCTGATACAAAAGTCGGTTTTTCCGGCAAACTTACGCTTAAATTTATC
>JAJRUU010000221.1 GCA_024277605.1 bacterium | reverse complement strand
TTTTGCCGGTGGTCACTAATAAGAGAGTCGGTACAAGTAAAATCAGGCTTCTGCGGGATGGGGTGCGGTTCTTTTTTATTATGCTTAAAATCGCTACCTTATTCTCACCATTCAGGGTGTTTTTACCCATAAGCATGACTTCGCTGTTTGCCGGGTTGGTTTATGGTTCTTATATGATTATTCAGCATCAGCATTTCAGTAATATGGTGCTTTTGCTGCTTATAACCAGCGTATTGGTTTTTCTGCTGGGGCTTATTGCTGAAGAGATAAATATGTTACGCTTTGAGCGGTCTGAGGAATGATTAGGTAAGTGATTATGGAGGAGAGTCGTTTATGGTAAATGTTGGAGTTATTGGCTGTGGCGCCTGGGGTTCAAATTTAATCCGTAACTTTCATGAGTTGCCCCAGGCTAATTTGCTGGCTTGTAGCGATACGGACCAGAAAAGGCTGGAACATGTTAAGCTTTTATATCCCAATGTAAAGCTGTTCGATAATTATGAGGACATCCTCGCCGAAGAGGCTATCCAAGGGGTGGCGATTGCCACACCGGCAAGCACGCATTACGACTTAGCCAAGCGGGCTTTAGAACATAATCGGGATGTGCTGGTGGAAAAGCCCATGACCTTGACTGCCGCTGAGGCCCGGGATTTGATCCGCTTAGCTGAGCAAAGAGAGCGCATTTTGATGGTAGGGCATGTGTTTTTGTATAACCCGGCGGTTATTAAACTACGGGATTATATCAGACAGGATGAGTTGGGAGATATATATTATCTGTATGCCACCCGGGTGAATTTAGGGCGAGTGAGAACCGATTTAAACGCTATGTGGAATTTTGCTCCACACGATATATCTATCATGATGTATCTGCTGGATGAAGAGCCGATTTCGGTGAGCGCCAATGGGGTTTCCTACCTACAGGATGGAATCGAGGATGTAGTGTTTATGACGCTGAATTTTCCCCGTAAAAAAGCCGGGCATATTCATGTAAGTTGGCTGGATCCAAGTAAAAAACGGACAATGACCGTGGTCGGTTCCAAAAAGATGATCATTTATGATGATGTGGATAACGAGGCTAAGTTAAAGATTTACGATAAAGGCGTCTATCGGGATGAAGCAGCGCTTAGTTACGGTGAATTCCAGTTTAAGCTTCATTATGGGGATATTGCAATTCCTAAGATAGAGCTTAAAGAACCGGTAAAGCAGGAGTGTGCTCATTTTATAGAGTGTATTAATACCAGGCAATCCCCGGTTACCGATGGCGAGAACGGCTTAAAGGTAGTAAGGGTGTTGGAGGCTGCCCAGAAGTCACTTAAAAACTCGGGGCAACTGGTAGAGGTAGAATAATTTAAGTGTATAGGAATTTCCTTTTTCCCCCTCACCGGCAGGTGCGCTAAGTTCTTTATGGCCGAAAAAGTCATTTATTTTGAGCCAAATGAGACAGGCGGTATAGGCGACGCCTTGATGGCCCTGCCAGCCTTAGAGAGGATAAAAACCCTCTATCCCGGGAGCGCTGTATATTGCAAATATAATTATCGGCGGATTTTCAGACACCAACCGTTATTTGAAGGTTTTGTCGAGCGGGCTGAAGACATTTTAAAAACGCCCCGCACAGGGTACAAACAGATATTAAATAAACTCGAGGGGCCGGAATCTATTATATATCCGGATAATTGGCCTCCGCTGGCTGAAACTACTCAGCATGCCATTAATTTTATCTGCCGCGGTCTGGGCTTAGAGGATGTTGCGGAGAAGATAAATTTCAAAATGAATGCGGCGGATATCAGCTGGGCTGCGGAAGCGGCCCGACAGATAGACCGGAAATTTTTCATACTGCACCAGCCATGTCCGGTTACCCGTTGTGCTTGTTCAAAAAAAAAGAGCTGGTATAATGAGCGCTGGGTGGAAGTGGTCAGTCGGCTTAAAGCTGGAGGCTATGCGGTAATTCAGCTTGGGGTTGTATTTGAGCAACCCATAGCGGGGGCGATAAAATATTTGGGGCGCACCAGCATTCAGCAGGCGCTGGCTTTATTTCGGTTTGCGCATGGTTTTATAGGAGTTGATTCGGTATTTAACCATGCTACCAGTATCGCAGACCTCCCGGGGGTAGTGTTGTTTGGAGCAACCACACCCAGGATCTGGGGATATAAGCATAATATAAATATATATAAAGGCTTGAAATGTCAACCCTGTTTCGACCGCACCCAGAGCGATTGCCTCAAACGGGATTGCATGCAGTTGATTAGCGTAGACGAAGTCATGCAGTGCGTAGCTGAAATCATACAGTAATAATGTAGTCGGCACTATAAGAGGAATAATATGGATATACCGTTTATGGATTTAAAAGTCCAATATCAAGCGATAAAGGAAGAAGTGGATCGGGCTATTTTTGAGGTTATCGAAAATACACAATTTATTATGGGTGAGCAGGTTGCCGACTTTGAGCGGGAGTTTGCCGAATTCTGTGAAGCTAAATATGCGGTGGGAGCCAGTTCAGGTACTACGGAGCTCCATCTGGCGCTGCTGGCCTGTGATATACAGGCAGGTGAAGAGGTGCTCACCACCCCCCACACCTTTATCGCTACCATTGAGGCGATTTCCCACATTGGGGCTTATCCGGTATTCGTAGATGTAAATGAGCGGGATTATAATATAGATACGAATAAGTTGGCGGAATTTATCGATAGCCACTGTGAATATGATGCTGCTCGGGGGGGATTGATTAATCGCCGGACAAACAGGTTGATTCGGGCTGTCATTCCGGTACATTTGTACGGTCATCCGGCTGATATGGAGCCTGTACTTGCCTTAGCTGAAAAATATGGTTTGCGGGTTATAGAGGATGTGGCGCAGGCTCATGGGGCGCGTTATAAGGGCATCCGGGTTGGGGCTATTGGTGATGTGGGCTGTTTTAGTTTTTTCCCCGGGAAAAATCTGGGCGCTTTCGGCGATGGGGGGATGCTGGTTACCAACAATGAAGAGATAGCGGAAAAATCCAGGTTATTGGCAAACCATGGCCGGAAGGATAAATACCGGCATTTGATAATCGGCTATAATTACCGCTTGGATGCCCTCCAGGCAGCTATATTAAGGGTTAAGTTGAAATTTTTGGATGACTGGAGCGAAAACCGGCGCAAGCGGGCCGCACAGTATAATAAGCTGCTGCCTGAGGCGCTCATCCCAGAAGTGCGGGCATATGCCGAGCATGTCTATCACCTGTATGTGATTAACACCGATCGCCGGGATGAGTTACAGGCTTTTTTGACCAAACAAGGGATTAAGACCGGTGTGCATTATCCTATTCCCCTCCACTTGCAGCCCGCTTACAGTTTTTTGGGATATAAGCCGGGTGATTTCCCAATAGCTGAGGCATGTGCCGGGCAGGTATTATCCCTGCCCATGTACCCTGAGCTGCCTTTACAGCACATTGAGTATGTTGCCGATACAATCAATACCTTCTTCGGCGCTAATGGATAGCTATGTATATAGAACATAAAATATCATTGGTTATTCCTGCATACAATGAAGAGAAGCTGATACTCCCGACTTTAGAGCATGTGCCGGATTTAATTGACCGGATTTATGTCATAGACGATGGCAGCACCGATAATACAGTTCAGATAGTAAACGAGTGTATAAATAATGACAAGCGGATTAAGCTAATCCAACATGAGAAAAACCTGGGCTGTGGGCAGGGGATAATCACCGGCTATAATGCTTCATTTGCGGATGGCTATGATATTGCGGTAGTGGTGGGCGGAGACTATCAGATGCCGCTGGAGCAAGTTACTGATTTGCTGGATCCCATAATCGACGGGCAGGCTGATTATACCAAAGGCTGCAGCTTCTTTGATGATTCCGGCAGTGTCAGGGATATGCCCAAGCTGAGATTGGTGGCCAACATGATTATCTCAGCGCTGACTAAGATGGCTTCCGGCTATTATAAGATTATAGATGTGGTGGATGGATACACCGCCATTAACCGGAGGGCGATTGAGTTGGTGAATTGGGATAAGGCCTGGAAGGGATATGGCTATCCGATGGATTTTCTTATTCGTTTGAATACACTGGGGTTGAGGGTGCTGGATGTGCCCCGCCGGGCAATATATCTGCCGGGTGAAAGACAATCTCAGATCAAAGGCATGAGATATGCCCTGAAAGTTTCCCCTATGCTGCTAAAAGGTTTTTTTCGTCGCATACTTTATAAGTATATCGTGAGAGATTTTCATCCGTTGGCTTTTTTCTATTTAATGGGATTGTTTCTGGCGCCCGTCGGATTTATTTATGGGTTGGTATTGGTGTGGCGGCAATTGGTTGGCGTTGGGGTCACCGGCCCGCAGGCTATCATGTGTGCTTTGCTTTTGACCACGGGGATACAATTTACCCTGTTTGCCATGCTGTTTGATATGCAGGAGAGCAAATAGGCTTGGTAAAGTTTGTAGGTGTCTGATTTGGGCAACAACCCGTTGATGCTGAGCAATAGGCAGGTATTACAGATATTTATTGAATTCGTCTTCGGATATTTCAGCTTGTTTGAGGATGGTTTTTAATGTCCAGCGGTCAACTTCTTTATGGTCAGGTACAATGAGGGTTAGGCCGGTGGAGTCGTTACAGAGTTTGATATGGCTACCTGTTTGAGAGATTTTCTGATAACCGAATTTACCCCCAGGGCTTTTGCAACCTTTCTGCCTGAGGCAAGCTCAGGTTTGGCCGTCACAGGGCGAGTTCTAGGATTTTGTGACTTTCCGTTTCCTGCATTTCCCGGGGATCTGGTTCAAGGTAAAGCTCGATGGCTTCCTTGATATTAGCCATAGCTTCCTCGACAGTCTTGCCCTGGGATACGCAACCCCTGAGGGAGGGACAATAGGCGGTAATATAACCGTCCAGCCCTCGTTCTAAAACAATTTTGAGTTTCATTTTAATTCCCTTAATTATAGAATGTCAAGTTGTTAAGCCACTAATACTTACATTTTAATTAATATCAGGCGACAAGTCAATCAAAATGAAAATTCGGGGGTTAGATCTACACGGGGTGTTGCTCAAAGAACATATTGACAAAAACCCCTGTTATTTGGGTAGCAGCCCGGTAATAATGCATTGAATATCCTAATAGATATAGTGCATCCGGCGCATGTACATTTTTTTAAGTATGCTATTTCCGAGTGGCAGAAGCGGGGACACCGGTTATTGGTGGTGGTCAGGGAGAAAGAAAATAATATACAGTTGCTTAAAGCCTATGGAATTGATTATATTAAAATAAGCGATTATAAACCGGGCCTGTGGGGACTGTTTTGTGAGCTTATCGGCCGCAACATAAAACTTTATAAAATTATCAAACAATTTAAACCCCGGATCATGACCGGCATTGCCGGTTTTTCCATTGCCCCGCTAGGCTGGCTAACCGGGGTTCCAGCTATTATATTTACCGATACCGAGCATGCCCGCCTGTCAAACTTCATTTCTTTCCCCTTTGCCAAGGCGATTTGTACCCCTGCTTCCTTCAGGGAGGATGCGGGCAAAAAACAGATACGGTATAATGGATTTCAAGAATTGGCGTATCTGCATCCGAACCTATTTAAGGCCGACAAATCAGTGTTGGAAAAATTGGGATTAGCCGCAGGCGAGAAATACTTTGTGGTGCGCTTTGTTTCCTGGGGTGCGGCGCATGATGTCGGTGAGACAGGGGTGGCGGCTGATATACGGTTAGACTTTATTAACACGTTAGCCGGGCAGGGGAGGGTGTTTATTACCTCTGAGGCACAACTTCCCCCGGAGTTTGAGCGATATAGGCTGAAAGTTCCAGCACAAGACATACACCACTTGTTGTACTATGCCAGCCTGTATATTGGCGAGAGCCCGACCATGGCTTCAGAGGCCGCCATTTTAGGCACTCCATCAGTGCTGATATCCTCCTGGGCGCATGAGGCGGGTTGCATAATGGACCACGAAAAATACGGCCTGATTTATCCATTTACCGACCATAAATTAGCATTGGAAAAAGCCATTGAATTGGTTAACGACCCGCAGGTAAAAGCAAAATGGCAGGCAAAGAGCCGCCAGATGATAGAAGAAAAGATTGAAGTAACCACCTGGCTGGTTGGATTGGTTGAGGGATATTATAAGCCATAGAGATTCTTGACTTATTGGGGAAAGATATAATACTCCCCAAAAACTGGACCACTTGTTAAGGTTTTGAGAGGTGTTAAAATAACACCCTTAACAAGGAGGTCAATTAATGGAGAAGAAGCGGAAATTTGGTAAGGAGTTTAAGGCCAAGGTGGCCCTGGCGGCGCT
>JAJRUU010000220.1 GCA_024277605.1 bacterium | reverse complement strand
GATGCCAGGCGGATTGTGGTTAAAATCGGCAGCCGGGTATTGGCCTCATTAGAAAGTGGCTTGGATGTTGAGGTTATGCAGGGGCTGGTGCAGGAAGTAGTGGGTTTGCGTAAAGCCGGACATGAGGTGCTGTTGGTTTCCTCCGGTGCGATTTTGGCCGGGCGCACCAAATTGGGCCCTGATTTTAATAAAGCCTTTGATCTTGCTACAGATTCGCTTAATTTCAAACAGGCGGCCGCGGCGGTTGGACAGACGACGCTTATGTGGAATTATGAGAAATTGTTTAATATTCACCAGATGCAGGTGGCCCAGCTGTTGCTCACCAGCGATGATATAAATAACCGGCGACGTTATCTTAATGCGCGCAATACTATTTTTACGCTGCTGCATCATAACGTAGTGCCGATTATAAACGAAAACGATACCGTAATGGTGGAGGAGATAAGGCTGGGTGACAATGATAATCTCTCAGCCTTGGTAACCAGTCTGGCTGAGGCGGATTTACTGATTATATTGTCTGATGTTGAAGGTTTTTATTCGGCTGATCCCTGTAAAGATGATAATGCCTGTTTGATAAGCGTGGTGGAGATGATTACCCCGGAGATTGAGCGGTTGGCGGGTGATGGCCATCATTTGGGTACCGGGGGGATGATTACCAAGCTGCAAGCGGTTCACAAAGCCGCCAGGTTCGGAGTGCCGGCAGTGGTTGCCAATGGACGTCGGCCGGGAATAATTAAGCAGATTATGCAGGGGGATGAGGTGGGCACTATGTTTTTACCCAAACAAAAGGGCTTGACCTGCCGCAAGCACTGGATTGCTCATGCCTTAAAACCCAAGGGTAAAATCGTGGTAGATGATGGAGCTGGAAAGGCTCTGCTTGATATGGGCAAAAGTTTATTGCCCTCTGGAATTTTAAGGGTGGAAGGCATATTTAATATTGGAGATATGGTCAGTTGTGTAAAGCTGGATGGGGTGGAGATTGCCCGTGGATTGAGTAACTATAACTCTAACGAAATAGAGCAGATTCAAGGCCGAAAGACCAAAGAGATCAAAGACATCCTGAATGATAAACCTTATGATGAAGTAATTCACCGAGATAACCTGGTGCTGATGTAATCGTGCAATATGTGCGCTGTGTAAGATGTAATGGTTATATGTATCAGGAGCGGGTGTATACCCACATGGGCCCGCTGGATGTATCTGTCTGTGTAAACTGCGGCAATGTGGTGGACGACGTTATTTTATTTAACCGCTTGATTATGCCCCTTAATCTGGAAGGTTTGATGAGTCGGAAATGAGTTATGGATAGAGAACTTGTTGCGCGCTTAAAAAATCAACTCGGGGAGCGGGAAGAGGCAGGCTTATCCAAATATGCCACTAAAAGCAGGGATGGCATCAGGAAGCTGCCGGATGCTTCAGATGCAGTCGATATCCGCTCGATATTCTGGCGTGATGCCGACCGGATTCTGCATTCGTTTGCCTTCTCCCGTTATATAGATAAAACCCAGGTTTTTTATCTGTTTAAGAACGACCTCATTACCCACCGCATGATTCATGTGCAGTTATTATCCAAGATTGCCCGTACAATTGGCCGTGCCTTGCGCTTAAATGAGGATTTGATAGAGGCCATTGCTCTGGGACATGATATCGGTCATCCGCCGTTTGGGCATGATGGGGAGACGTATATTTCTGAAATATGTAACAAACATGGCATAAAGAATTTTCTGCATAATGTGCAGAGCGTTATTTTTTTAGAACAGATCGAAAACAAGGGCTGGGGATTAAATTTGACTTTGCAGGTTGTGGATGGAATCCTGTGTCATGACGGGGAGATACATAATATGAGATTGACTCCCGATAAAGACAAGGACTGGGATAAACATGCGCTAGAGTTGCAGGCTAAATTGGATAAAGGCAAAAAATATGAGATAACTCCCATGACGCTGGAAGGTTGTGTGGTCAGGCTTGCCGATACCATCAGCTATATCGGTCGGGATATTCAAGACGCCATTATGCTAAAGTTAATCAGCAAGGCGGATGTTCCCACAGAATGCAGCAAGCTATTGGGAAATGACAATCGGGAGATAGTGGATACCCTGGTCAAGGATGTTATCGAAAGCAGCCTGGATCGGGATTCGGTGGGCTTTAGCCCTGAGGTCTCAGTTGTGCTTGAAAAGTTAAAAAAATTTAATTATCAGTATATTTATCATAATCCTAAGATAAAAACCGAGGCGGATAAAGTTGAAAGAATGTTTTCTCTGCTATTTAACCGCTTTATGGATGATATAGCCGCTGGAAACACTGAATCCAAGATCTACCGTGATTTTTTAAATCATATAGAAAACGAGGCTTATTTAAAGAAGAACAGCGCCGAGATAGTGCGCGATTTTATTGCCGGGATGACTGATGATTACTTCAATGATTGCTTCAAAGAGATATTTTTGCCCAAAAACTTCGGTTACGAAATACGGGCATAGGGGAACGAGTTCCCCTATGAATTACCAGGGTAGGGAGGGCTTTAGCCCTCCGCTCTTTGGTCGGCCCAAAGGCCGACCTACCCGAGTGAGAAATTAGTATCAGTTTGAATGCAACTTGCTATTAGCGGGATTTCTGGAGATATTTCAGGAATTCGCTGTCGGGAGAGATAATAAAAGTGGTTTGTGTTTTCAGCGTCTTTTTATAAGCCTCCAGGGAGCGGGTAAAGGCGAAAAATTCAGGGTCCTGCTGATAGGCCTCGGCATAAATGCGGATGGCCTCGGCATCACCTTTTCCCTTGATCTCCTGTTCCAACTGGTAGGCGGTAGCTAGAATATTCACCTTTTCTTCATCGGTAGTCGCTCGAATTTTAACCGCCGCTTCTTCACCCTCTGAGCGGTATTTTTTTGCCTGTTTTTCACGTTCAGCCCGCATTTCACCATATAGATGCTTGGCGTTCTCCTCCGGCAGATCAGCCCGCTTGATCCTCACATCAACTATTTCTATGCCTAATTTTGCGGCCTTTTTCTTGCTGGCCTCAGTCACCGCCTTCATTATTGATTCACGGTCGGTGGAGACCACATTGGTTAAACTATAATGCTTCAACCGCTCTCTTAGTTCAGAGAACACGATATCGTCTATGCGGGTCTGTGCCGAACGTTCATCTGCCACTGATTGTAAAAATAATAGTGCGTCTATTATGCGCCACTTGCAGTAGTTATTAACTACCAACAGCTGTTTGTCCTTAGTGTAAATCTTGGCTGCTTCTGAATCATAATCCAACAGGCGATCATCAAATGTAGTAGTTTGTTCTAAGGGGCTTTTAAAGTACAGGCCCGGTTCCCTAATTACTTTTATGGGTTTACCGAAACGGGTGATTACTACCTGCGCCCGCTCATCCACGGTAAATAAAACCAGATTGGCGGAAAACATAAATGCGAATAAGACAATAAGAATAACGGATATTTTTCTATTCATGAGTGTACATGTTCCTATTTGCCGGAGCTACCAGCTGGTTTTAGCTGCAATAAGGGCAATATCCCGCTTTTAACATCTTTATCCACGATAACCTTTTCCATTGAAGGCAGGATTTCCTCCATCGTTTCAATAAACAGCCGCTTTCTGGTAATGTTTTTGGCCTTGCGGTATTCCCTGAGAATTTCAAGGAATTTTCTGGTATCACCCGTAGCGTGCTTAATCTTTTTGTCCTGGTAAGCTTCAGCCTGTTTTATGATTTGTGCCGCCTTACCGCGGGCCTTAGGTATTAAATCCTCCTGGTACCCTTGTGCTTAATTGAATAATCTTTTTTTATCCTTTTTGGCATTAACCACATCTTCAAAGGCGTGAATTACCTCATCCGGCACCTTCACATCTTGCAGTTGCACCAGGTTTACTTTTACGCCGGCGTCATAGCTATCCAGTATGTGCTGTAGTAAGTCTCGGACATCCTGCTGAATAACAGCTTGGGCTACGGTTAATGCCTCGTCCATCTTAGTTTTGCCTACTATCTCTCGCATGGCGGCCTCTGAGGCAGAGCGCACCGTAGTATCTACGTCCCGCACATTGAACAGATAGTCCGGGGCGTCTTTTATCATATATTGCACTACGAACTCTATACTGATTATATTCTCATCGCTGGTCAACATAAGCGCTTCCTGTTGCACATGTTGGTAAATAGCCGGTGGGCCCGGATCGCGGGTGCGAAAGCCAACTTCAATACGCTTTACCTCAGTAATTTTGGGGACATCCACCTCTTCTATAGGTGAAGGGAAATGCCAGCTTATGCCCGGCCCGGACAATCTTACCAACTTGCCGAAGCGCCTTACCACCCCCTGCTCATCAGGCCCCACCACAAAGACGCCGCTTACCAGCCAGAGGAGTGAAAATATCAGCAGGATTACCCCTATATTAGGCAGCTTGATCTGCGGAAGCTTGGGAAAATCAGATCCACTTGGAAGCTTGTCCCAGGGGCTTTGATTTTTGTCCTTTTTGTCTTTATCAAATATAGCCATGTTTTTTTGTCCAGACAGCTTATAAGCTTAAAGGTTTAACTAAAGGGGACAGGTCCCCTTTTTCAAGGCACCCTAAATATCGTTTTGCTAATCTATTGTTTGGCAATAGCGCGTACCATATCGGCTTTACCAACTATACCCACTAACTGATTATCCTGCATTACCGGCAACAATTCGCTGCCGCATTCACTCATCAAGGTGGCAATATCTTCCAGCTCGGTATCCTCACTTATAGTAGACACTTCTTTTAAATATAAATCTCCCACCCGGGTAGCCGAAATTTCTTTTAGCTCTTGCTCGAAATGCTTGGGACTTTCCAAATAAATTACAGCCTCCATTATAGTTACTACCGTAGGAATATGCAACCTTTTATTTTGTTCAATAAGTTCTTTTTCGGTAATCAAGCCCAGGTAGCGGCCCTGCTCATCCACCACCGGCGCACCGCTAATTTTGTGATCAAGTAAAAACTCCGCCAGTTCTTTAATGGGCATATCCGCAGTCACGGTAAACACCTTTTGGGTCATAATGTCTTTAGCTTGCATTTATCTTTGCCGTTTCCTTTATACGTATCGTAATTCTTCAGCCACGAAGCGTTGTTCCTGATCAGCCAGCGCCCATGATTTTGTCTGAATGTTTCCGGCCTTATCTACTGAAATGATTATATATGAATAATCAGGCCAGGCACTCTTTGTATCAAATTCGGAAGGGCAGGGCGGAAAGTCAGGATGAGAGTGGTAAAACCCGACAACAGACAACCCTTTTCCCCTGGCTTGTTTATCTATTTTATAGTGCTCGAGGGCATCAATCTCATATCGCTCGTGCAGCCTTTGTTTATTAATATTGCCGACTTTATGAAAACGGTATATCCGCTTTTCATTATCACCCGTCCCTACAAGTATTCCACAACACTCATCCGGGTAAACAGCCGCTGCATGCTCGTGAATCCGGTCAAGCAATTGCTTGCTTATTAATATCATTTAGGCATTCAATCGCTTAGTGAAAGGCATCTTAACAGCTCTCAATGAATAAAGCAACACCATTTTAGTTATTTATCGAATTTTTTCTATAAGCCAGATTAACGGCTTTAGCATAACTCGCACTCCAGCCTTTAAGTAGGGCTTGTCCTTAATATAGTCGGCAAGCGGCGGGCTGTATTTATAATACAGGGAAACCAGCTTTTGCCCCACTGCGTTGGGCAATAAATATGTATCGCGGAAACTGCATAATACACGCACCTCGTGCGCCATTGGCGTGCCATATACCGCGGTGGCGATAAAACAGCCAGAGCCGCTGGCGCCTTCCTTATGGTTACTGTCGCCTGTACCGGGAGCAGCATCTTCATCTGTGGCGACATATTCATAAGCCCCAATATCATAAATTAACCCTTGGGGACGGGTATTCCCGTCAATATCATTTACCACAGCGCCGGTGTATACCCCGCTGTCAATGCAGGGGGAGCCAGTCTGCAGGTGATAGTCGGCATTCGCTGCATCCACAAACAGCGGATCGGCATCAATGTTACCCGTGCCGGGGTAGTTACCCTCGATATTTGAATGCTCAACGGTTATAGTTGCGGTATCTGAGTAAATTTCATCTCCATTGTTCCACAGGATAGTGTTGGCAACATAGGGGGAGTTGGTGTTAATACAATAGATCCCGCCGCCTGAAGTTGCCGTATTATCGGTGATGGTGTTGTTCATAATTATGGATGAGCAAGCGTCGCAGGAGATTCCTCCGCCTACATCCGCAATATTATCAGTGATGATATTATTAATAATGGTGGGCGATGATTCAAATATATCTATTCCACCGCCAGTACCATAAAGAGTATTGCCACCGTTTCTAATTACAAATCCACTCAACACCGTATATTCATTTTCTCCTGATTCAAATCTAACGACAGAATCCCATCCATCGCCATCGATGATGGTACCCGGCCCGGTTGCCGCTACTGTAATTGCTTCACCACTAAAAAAAATATTTTAGGTATAAGTGCCTGGGGCCACCAAAATTAAGTCCCCACAGAATGCATTGTTAATAGCCCCCTGGATGGTGCTATATCCACCGGGCACATTAATGGTAATTGCAGTAAAAGTTGGGTCACACTCTCGCTCATATTCCTGCAGGTTGGTATACGCATCCCGATCAGGATTGCCATCCGAATCTTCATCTAAGTTATCAAAAAATTCGTACTCCCAATCATCTGGCAATTCATCATCATCTTCATCACAGCCTTCGTCTCTACGGTTATCACAATTATTATCCACTCCGTCGCATACCTCTAAATCATTTCCACTGTAATCATTACAAGCCTGAGCACTATCAGAGCAGATATAATTACCTTCTAGACATAGGTCTGTATCAGCGCCATCGCAGGCATCACCAAACCACGTCTCGTCAGTACCATCGTCAGTGGCTGGATCGCAGTCATTGTCCTTACCATCACATAGTTCAGTGGCACTGGGATAAACAGTGTTATCATTATCATCGCAGTCTACAGGACCGCACATACCACCATCTACAGCGTAATCATCCCCATCCACATCTGTGCAAACGTATTCATCGGCTCCCATATCATAGGTTGTGCCTGATGGGCGAGGTTCCCCGTCCATGTCGGAAGTAGGCAGATTGGGGTAAGTTCCTGTATCGTCTGTGCCAGTATCGATACAGGGTGAATTAGCCTGTAGGTGATAATCACCACTACCAACAAACAGAGGATCTGTTCTGATGTTGCCATTACTACCCTCATACCCATCCCGATCTATATCGGAATAGCTGGCGGTAATGCCAGTACCGGAAATTTCGTTGTCGGTTGTGGCGGTATTATCCCAAATAATGCTATTGACTACGGTTATGGATTAGCTTGAATCACCCCAAACACCACCACCCTCACCATCGGCGTTATTGCTGCTGATGGTGCAGTTTATAATTGTTGGGGAGGAGTTACTACAATATATTCCACCACCATTAGCCACAGCAGTATTACTGCTTATAAGGCAATTAACTATGGTGGGCGAGGAACCATCACAAATAATACCACCCCCATCATTCGCTAGTCCATTCCTAATTGTAAAGCCACTTAATACCGAGCTGGCTACCTCATTGTTTTCGAAAACCACAACACTACCCGAAGCATTACCATCAATAGTAGTAGTTGCTGCGCCATATTTGGATTTGACGGTTATCTCTTTACCCTTAAAATCTATATTTTCGGTATATGTACCCCTACTAACTATAACCGTATCCTCCCCATCTACTGCATTGTCAATAGCTGATTGAATGGTGGAATTACCCAATGACGGTACACCAATTGTAGCTGCCTCACATAGCGAGGCTGAGGCGACAAAGGCTATGCCGAGCGCCAGACTTAAGATTGTTCTATGAAGAATCGTTTTCATGTTCATATCACCTAAATATAAAAAACCAGGACACCCCCGGCCTTTAAGTTTGGTAGTCCCAAGGGGAATCGAACCCCTGTCTCCGCCGTGAGGGGGAAAAGGGACTGAAATTTATAACCTTTTGATTAATGGCCTGGTTTCCAGTTAAACTCATAACAACAAGCCAACCGTGTTACAATGGTTTTTATCTTTTGTTGTGTTTTATGTTTATTATGATATTTCTCAGCATATTGAACAGGCCAATAATACTTGATTCCTTTTTTTACATTAACACAAAAAAAGCACAAATTAAATAAAAATATTAGGCACAAAGTAATCCCTCACCCGATCTATTCATAAATTAAGACTGGGTTTGCAAGACATCCCCCGTGAGATAAGGTGTATGAGCCAACGTCCCTGAGAAACAGGCTGTGCCTGCCCGAATTTTTCGGGGTTAGTAACGAGGGGGAGAATCGGTAAGTATTTTTAATGGTGGGGTTGCAGCGGGTATTTTAATCTTTAAGGTTACACATTTTACAACAGCTTATCTCCGACAAACAATATGATGCAGACTAGCATCACCAGGCTTCCCTTAACATAATCCCGGGCCACAATTTCATATTCGAAGAAGGTTTTTAATGTCCCATCGTATCCCCGGGAGAGCATGGCTTGATAAATTTTCTCTGCCTTCTCAAAACTCCTCACCAGCAGTACCCCCACAAAGTTTCCCATCGTTTTAACGGTATGCAGATTGGTCTTCTTGACAAAGTTCCGGGAACTCATGCCGGTATTCATACGCCTCAGTTCTAACAGGAAAACAAATATGTAACGGTAGGTAAACAGTATCATTTGAACAATCATCGCCGGCATTTTCAATCTTTCCATGGCCTTCAACGAGTCGGAGAAGGGGGCGGTGCCCATCATGATGATGATCAGCATCACAATGGACAAGGCTTTAAAGTAGACCCTGGCGGCGATTGTCAGCCCATCCAGGTTAAAGGAAAACGCCAGTACCTTGACAGTTGTCTCGCCCGGCATAGTCAGCGGGATGATTATAAAGAAGGGCAGCAGGAAAATGGTTACCGGCAGCAGCCGTTTGGTGACAAAGGACAGCGGCAACCGTGAAATAAGTACCAGAGAAAGGCAGAAGGCAAAAGAAATGCCAATGGCCGGAAGCTGGTTTAATGTGGCGATAGTAAAGATACTGATGCCCATGAAGGCAATTTTCACCCGCGGGTCCCAGCGATGAATGGGTGAAGTCAAATGAGCGTATTTATCAATATCCGGATGCATCTAACGCATTACCCTCTAAAATTTCAGGTTTGACCTTTTGTAAGAAAACCGCCGCAAATCCGGTAACCGCTCCCTCAATGATCATTATAGGAACATGGGCCAATAAGGCCAACTTAGCCACTCCCAGAAACTCATCGCCCGACATAGCCAGTAGCAACGCCAGGGAAATACCGGCCAGGAAGATAGCGATTGCCCCGGCCAAGGTGCCGAATATGGCCTCTGAATGCTTTATATTAAAATTTTTTCTTAAGGAAAAAATACCGTAAGCACACAGAGCCGGAATTCCCATCATGCAGGCGTTAGCCCCCAGTGGGGTTATCCCGCCATGCTGAAACAATAATGCCTGTAATGTTAAGCCTACAAAAATTGACACAAAGGCCGCCCAGCCCAAAACCACCCCCACCAAGCCGATCAGGAGAAGGTGTACACTGGTAGGCCCCAGCGGGACGTGAATAAGAGAAGCCACGAAAAACACCGAGGTGATTACCGATATTTTGGGCAGATCCTCAGGTTTCAATTTTTTTATGGTGGCGGCCACGATTACTCCGGCCACCACGTACCCCCCGATCCATACCTGGGGAGACAATACGCCTTCTGAAATATGCATTACTTCTCCTTATATAGTGCTAACGCTATAGCCCAAGTCTTCTATAACCCGGATTATATCGTGTTTATCCAGTTGATCTTCCGCATATGATATGTGAGCGTTTTTGTGTTCTAAATCTATGGATACCCGGCTAACCCCGGGTACTTTTTTCAAGCCGTCGGTTATGCTTGAAACGCAGTGCCCACAGCTCATACCATCTATGTTCAGCACGATTTCCATTGAAGGCTAGCCTTTCTTTTTGCCGGTAACTTGCATAATCAGGGAAGTTAAGCCAAATATAAAACCCAGCCCGCCAAGTACGGCGCCCGCCGGAAACGGATCTTTTTTAGGTGCATGCCGCCTGACACTGGTTTTTGATTTTGCCGGCGTTGTTGCTTCTGGCGCCGCTGCAGGTTCCGGTGTGACGCCTTGCACTTGAGCTGGCGCCGACGTTGTTGCCCCGGCCACCTGCGGCAATTCATCAGCATAGATAGTGAACGTGTTTTCATGTCCCATGGTGGCGATGAGTACAATTTTCAGATCATCCACTTTGGGAATCTTAAAATCAAATATTCCCTCTTTGCTGGTGACGCCTTCCAGCAGCTTTTTGCCCTGGCTATCGTAAACCTCTACTTTGCCTCCCTCTACCCTCCGTCCATCCGGAAAATAGCTTTCGGTATAGACCGTATCTCCTTCGGCATAGGCAAATACATTCACCTTATGGGCTGCCGCCGGGGTGGTAAAAACAAATAGCAAGCCCGTAAAAACAAGGCCAAGCAGTACTATAAAACTATATTTTTTCATGTAACACTCCCGGTTCCAATTAATTGGCAGGGGCTTATCCAAGGATGATGCTTCCATGAATAAGCCCCCAAGTTTACAATTCAGGATACTACTTCAGGTTCAGATCAATGGTCTTTACCCAGTATACCGCACCGATTTCGATGTCTTTGCCTTTTATCTTTTTTGCCGAGGTGCTTAGTGCGGCAAATCCCCACCAACCTGCCTTGGGCATGGCATAGGTAAATACGCCGTTGGCATCGGTTTTTACCACCTGAGTTATATATGGATCGGATGGGGCCTTTATTTCGGTTTTCGCCCCGGAATATTCATTTAAATATTCCACTTCCACATCCGTATTTGGAGCAGGCTTACCATTAAGCAGCACCCTGCCGCTGAAAACGTTGCCGGTCCACAAGCCGAATGGCCTGGTTAATGGAATAATTTCAGTCTCCAAACCTACTGGCTTATCCCAGCCTTCTTCTTCGCCAAAGGCGGATAAGGCCACCTTGGTGTAATGGATGATGTAGCAATCTTCAGCCGGTTCCCAATAGGGTGCAGGCTCTAAAAAGAAAGTGTATACTCCCGGGCGTTTGATTTTATAATCTGTTTTCCAGAAAGTAAACTCTTTGTTCTGATCAGGGGCTTTGCCTTTGGTAGACTTAAGCGTACCCAGTAAGTCGGTCTTCTTGCCGCCGGCTACTACTCCGAACTGCTTGGGCTTTACCATTTCCATATAGTGCAGCTCATTGGGATGGATAAACTTAACTTCCACGCCTATAGTCCTATTGTCTCCCTGTGAGATTATATCATCCGATGGAATCAGTGTTCCAAAATGCGCCCAGGCAGGCTTTGCTGCCAAGCAAAAAACAAACAGTGATGCCATTATAAGATAACTACGTCTAAAATTCCACATTTTTCTATCTCCATAAATAAAAGGTTTCTTTTTTGTACTCTACGTGCTTCTTATTAAGTAGTGATGTTTTACTTTGTTCACCTCCTTGTTAAATTTTTCTGATTAACCAGTGGATTACTATAATCCAAAAACCTACGGTAAAGATGGCAATCAGAATGAGTGCTAAAACCAGTTTTACTCTCTTCAAACTCATGCTCTTTTATATGGGCTTCTAAAAAGGGATATGTTCCCTTTTTAGAAGAAATTAATCTGGGCACGGGTGCCTAAAACCCAGATATTATCTATATCGGCAATCCCCGCCGGGTTATTGATTAGCTGTACATCCGGCGAAATAGTGATGTTTTCATTTACCGCCAGGCTGTAATAGGCCTCGAAATGTTGCTCGTCACCCACCGTAAGATTTGCTTCTTCCAAGGTCTGCCAGACGGGATAATCGCCGTTTATTAATGCTTCACCATAAGCACAGGCGATTACGTCATCTTCACGTCCCCATAATGCGCCACCAAGTTGATCGCCAGCGCTCCAGGCAGTCTCTACCGCATATATATCATCATCAGCCACGCCAATGCGGCCGAATATGGTTAAGCCTCCCGGTAGCTGCTGGTCGGCGCTTATCCCATAACCAGTGCCATAATCCTCTTTCTCGCCGGTGTCAATATTCTCGTGGTCTTTATCACTCAACCAACCATAAAGGCGGTAGTTGCCCTCAAGTCCTCCAATTTCAGGTTTTACATTCAGCTCCAGCATGCAGAAACCGTCATCAAAAATATTATCCCATTCGGCCCCAGCATCAGCCACCCCTACATTGATTTCCAGAAAATCAACCGGGGCTATATTCAGCCGTACTCCCGGTCCGTTATCGTCCGGAAAATCCACAGTCAGATTGTTGACAAAACCACTGGAGAGAAACTGGGCGGTCTCATCGTTGGCAACTGCATTTGCCTCCAGATAGTTGGTCAGGTCTACCTTGCCCACCGTTAAGGTAAACAACTCATCGAAGTAGCTACCCTCAAACCAGGCTTCCAGCACATGGACGTTCGATTCCCCGGATTCCCCGAAGCCGATAGCATCATCGTTAGTACCGTGCAGCAATCCCAGTCCCAGTTCAGCCTCCAGTTCTGCTCTTGCTTCGTCTATAGGTAGCCCCGATTCATCACCCATATTATTGAGGACAATTCCAGCTACCCCGTTATTTATACCCTCTTCAATAACGGCTTGCAGCCCATCACCAGCGCCGGCTTCCAAAAACAGGCTGGCCATGTGATTATCTCCAATCGGGAATTCCAACACCAAATCCATCGAGCCAGTGGCATGCGTAGAACCGTCAGTACTCCAATCGACCTCATCCGTATCCCAGCCAGCGACATCGGAACTGCCTTGAATAATACCGGTCATACCGCCGGTTATATTCAAATCGGTAAGCGGGTGCTTCGGGTGACGCTTGTGTCCCAACACTACATTCTCCAGTTCCTTGACTCTGGCTTCTAATTCTTCATCACTGGCGGCATAACTCGGATTACTTGCGCCACAATTAATTACTAAAAAACCAAACAATAGTAAACATGTTACCCACAACTTCTTTTTCATAAACACTCCTTATCAGTTAAGTAAGAAAAACCTAAGCGTCCGTATGCTAATCTTTCAAAAACCGGGACGTTCAATTGATTTAGTGACGTACAAGGACTCGTAGCGGTCTATTTTCAGCAATACAGACATATCAAACAGCTCTATATCAAATAAATCTTCATCTTTTGTCGCTAAAATCATTTTTACAAGTCGCCGATTCAGTTCCTGAAACTCTTCTTTTTCTTCATCAGTAACCAGTACCGCTTTCTCTTTCAAACGATGAATTTCTTCTGCTGCGCAGTGTAGATTTTGTTTTAAAGAAAGCCGTAATGACTTGCCTCGCGTGTGGTTATAAAAGATGAACACATAGCGACCGCAATCTTGATAGATGATGCTGCCCATATGCCAGGAACAACTGGTGACCGCTTGAACCGCATCCTCACAGCAATTGCTTTCCTGCATAACCGCAATTATTTCCTGGTCGTTCCCGGTGTTGCCGATGGCAAATTCGCGCTTTGCCAGCCAGGCGGCGCGATAGCCTACGGCTAAGCCAAAGCAAATATGACCGTGTAGGCCACTTATCCTCTTCAGCTCGACAGCATGGTCAACTTCCATGGTAAACACCCCCCTTCTTAAACATTCAGTGTGTTTTTCATGGCATATAAAAACAAAAAAAGCCATGAAGATTCAATCCCCAATGCTAGGAGATATGAAACCTTCATGGCTTCAATAAAAAAAATCACGAAACCTAAGCGTTACCACCCCCTGCTTAGAGTCTTCGTGACCCATTGTTACTATACGGAAAATCTTACAGCGCCAACT
>JAJRUU010000219.1 GCA_024277605.1 bacterium | reverse complement strand
CTTTCCACTCTAAGGTGGATAGATCATGGCATAAATCCCAGAGCAAATTGAAATCGAAAAAGTCTTTTTTGGGGTCAATCATCCTGATATACCTAATGTTTTTGTACCATTAAAATTTTTTTACCGGACAGTAGTGATGCGGAAAATGAAATTACAGGAGTATAAGACATGAAGATTACGAGTTGGTTGCTTATGATTTTACTGCTGCTGGCCTGGCTGCCGCGTGTCGGTTGTGAAGGCTGCAACGAAAAAAGCCCCACCGAGCCTTCCAGCCTATGCAGCTATCTGTTTTAACACTTGCACGATCCTGTCAGCTGCCAGACCATCCCATTTTTCAGGAACTTGCCCTTTTTTAGCCCGGCCTTCCAGTGCCTTTAAGCTTTCGGATATTATTTTTTCTGCATCTGTGCCAACGATCACATTTGTGCCGCAGCTCACGGTTACCGGACGCTCGGTATTCTCCCGCAAGGTTATACAGGGAATGCCCAACACGGTGGTTTCCTCCTGCAAGCCGCCGGAATCGGTCAGCGCCAGTTTGGATTTACTGGTTAGCCGTAAAAAATCCAGGTAACCCAGTGGGTTAATACAATAGATTCCTGGTGCACAGGCAGCAGGTGGAGGATTAGTGGCTAGTGCAGATAACATATGTTCTAAGCCGAATTGCCGGATCTGCTTTTTTGTGCGGGGGTGTATGGGAAAGATGACCGGCAGGCGCTGGGCCACCTCATGAATAGCGGTCAATACGCGCTCCAGGGTATCTCTAAGATCGACATTGCTGGGGCGGTGCAGCGTCAGTACGGCATAATCCTGCCCATTGTCCAGCCCCAGTTGCGGTAATATTTGAGAAGTGGACGCTTGTCGGCAATTCTTCATTAAAGTATCGATCATCACATTGCCTACAAAGTGGATCTTATGCTCCGGGATGCCTTCCCGCTCCAGATTCTGATGCGCACTTTCTTCGGTAGTGAAAAGATAATCAGAGATAGCATCGGTGAGCAATCGATTGATTTCTTCCGGCATGCCACGATCGAAGCTGCGCAAACCAGCCTCCACATGCGCCACTTTAATATGCAGCTTGGCCGCTACCAGGGTACAGGCTATGGTGGAATTGACATCACCCACCACTAGCACTAACTGGGGTTTATGCTCCAACAGTACCGGTTCAAAGCGGCGCATGATCTCTGCGGTTTGCTGCGCATGAGAAGCCGAGCCCACCTCCAGGTCAATAGCTGGTTTGGGAATTCCCAACTGCTTAAAAAAGAGCTGTGACATCTCCTCATCATAGTGCTGGCCGGTATGCACCAGCAGCGGTTCAAAAGCAGGCTCTTTCAGCATAGCCTCCATTATGGGGGCTATTTTCATGAAATTCGGCCGGGCGCCTACTACATTTATGATTTTATATTTGCCTGACATTATTTAAAACTAACCTCTTAGTTTCAGCTTATCATGAATTTCAAGTTATTTTTGGGGCTAAGCGCAGCTCCGGGGAGGAGCTAATTCTCTTATTCTTCCATCTTTACAAAGATAAAAGTCGGCGCCGTCGTGACTTTTCTCGTTTAGTATCTTTCTTCCAGTAGCAAAACCTTTTTCTGCGGGAAAGATAGTTTCCGCTTTGACTGTGGGTATGTCTATATAGAAATGCCGCTCATCGGCAGCAAAAATATGTAAGCTCCCATCCGCTAAAAGCTCACTGTGTCTGGCAGTATTTATATAACCCCGTATCTCTTGCAGGGTAAACTCAAGTACTTGCCGATCATCCGTATGAGCCAAATAATGTTGCAACATCTAATCCCTTATTCATTAGCCTCTGCTTTTCCACGCACATCTCTGGTGTAAATCGCCTCACCCTTTGGGGTAGTGAAGCTAATATCATATCTTCCCATCTGTGGATCATGGGGCATGCTGACCCTAAAAGGGGAAACTTGAAAACTTAGAACCGGATTAAGATAAATATCGGATTTAGCTTTGGATATTTTATTTACCTGTTTATCATACCAGGAAACTGTGACCTGAATATCTTCTAACATATCACCGCCTATATTGCGCACCTTCCCTTCCACAATCATCTCGCCCGAAATAGAGGCATAACCTGATGATGAAATAAGCTCCAAACGGGGTGCATGCAATGAGCCGGTAATATGAAGCGGGGTCTTCTGGATAGCATATATCACTACAATCAATGCTATCCCCAGCACAATCCCAATAATTGATTTTACCATAGTGTGTCGCTTGCTGGATAATGTGCGACTACAAAGCTCACAAACTGTAGCTTCCCCGGGATTTATTGCGCCACAGAATCGGCACCTCTTTTTTCTTGCAGCCATAGTTTAATCACCACCCTTTAAGAATTGAGATTATATTTAAAATAAATGCCACAGTAACATAAATACATTATTGATACAGGAAAGCTGCAACCATAATGTCTTGACACCTCTCAATACATAAGATATTATATTTTACGTAAAATTGCTACATCTAATATACGTCAAATAAAACGCCGGAGTGGTGAAATTGGTAGACGCACTGGACTCAAAATCCCGCGGGCCTTGCGCCCGTGTCGGTTCGATTCCGACCTCCGGCACCAACTATCATTTTGATATTTATAGTAAATGCGAACTACATTGTTTTTGATTAGATGACTCAGATTTGTCCGAAAGATGGAAATTGTGCAAAAATTTCCATCTTTCCCAGTGAACAATAGAAAAACAGGGCAAGTCTTGAATTATAACCCGAAAAATTCGGGTCTTGTTATGAGCAGCTCGATATTTAGTTGAAAAATATAAATTTATCAGTCTCCTATTCCTGCCGCCTCGGGCAAACAAAGTTTTATTGGACGTTGGCTCATAAACCTTATCTCACAAGGGGTCTGGCAAGCCCAGTCTGAATTTATGAATAGATCAGGTTTTCAAGATACCCTTTATTTGTTGCACATATTGCTCTAACATAAATAAATTATTCAAAGCTAAAAAAAAGTGTTGCAAATGTGCGGGAACCAGTGTTATGATGCGTTCTGTTCAAGGCAGGCATATTGAATAAGTTATAAGCATTAGAAAAGTAAAAACCAAAATGCGGGTCAAAGTACATTTGAGCTGAAGTGGGGATTCGCACATTAAGAGCAAATGTAATTATATGATTTTATTGTACTGTGGAAATAAATTCAAAAACTGTAAAAAAGATCTTGACAGCCATATATGCTTGTGGTAGTCTCTAAATACAGCAGGGGTAACAACCTGCTGTTTTAAACAGACAATTCATCTAGCCTCCCAATTCACAGAAGGAAAGGGATTGGAAGATAGGTGTTTTTTGCTCTTTGAAAATAGAATATAGCTACTGACTTGTGGGCGCATACGTTTAAATAACTTTGAACGTGAAGTAAGTACCATAAGAAGTCCAAGTCAGGCAACTGACCGATTATAATTTAATTCGGAGAGTTTGATCCTGGCTCAGAACAAACGCTGGCGGCGTGCCTAACACATGCAAGTCGTACGAGAAAGTTTCCTTCGGGGGACGAGTAAAGTGGCAAACGGGTGAGTAATGCATGAATAACCTGCCCCCAAATCTGGGATAACATCTTGAAAAGGGTGCTAATACCGGATAAGACCACGGTTTACAATGGTAGTGGTAAAAGGTAGCCTCTGTATATCAAGCATCGTTTGGGGAGGGGTTCATGTGTCATTAGCTTGTTGGTGGGGTAACGGCCTACCAAGGCGACGATGACTAGCCGGCCTGAGAGGGTGATCGGCCACACTGGGATTGAGATACGGCCCAGACTCCTACGGGAGGCAGCAGTGGGGAATTTTGCGCAATGGGGGAAACCCTGACGCAGCAACGCCGCGTGGAGGATGAAGGCCTTCGGGTTGTAAACTCCTGTCAGAAGGGAAGAATGGCAGACGGGTTAATAGCCTGTCTGATTGACGGTACCTTCAGAGGAAGCCACGGCTAACTCCGTGCCAGCAGCCGCGGTAATACGGAGGTGGCGAGCGTTGTTCGGAATTATTGGGCGTAAAGGGCGTGTAGGCGGCTATATTAGTCAGGCGTGAAATCCTGCGGCTTAACCGTAGAATTGCGTCTGATACTGTATAGCTTGAGTACAGGAGAGGAGAGCGGAATTCCCAGTGTAGCGGTGAAATGCGTAGATATTGGGAGGAACACCGGTGGCGAAGGCGGCTCTCTGGACTGATACTGACGCTGAGGCGCGAAAGCTAGGGGAGCAAACGGGATTAGATACCCCGGTAGTCCTAGCTGTAAACGATGGGCACTAGGTGTAGGGAGGTCTGACCTCTCTGTGCCGGAGCTAACGCAGTAAGTGCCCCGCCTGGGGAGTACGGTCGCAAGGCTGAAACTCAAAGGAATTGACGGGGGCCCGCACAAGCGGTGGAGCATGTGGTTTAATTCGACGCAACGCGAAGAACCTTACCCGGGTTTGAAATGTACTGGACAGCCCTAGAAATAGGGTCTTCTTTCGGGACTGGTACACAGGTGCTGCATGGCTGTCGTCAGCTCGTGTCGTGAGATGTTGGGTTAAGTCCCGCAACGAGCGCAACCCTTACTTTTAGTTGCCATCAGGTTATGCTGGGCACTCTAGAGGAACTGCCGTTGATAAAGCGGAGGGAGGTGGGGATGACGTCAAGTCCTCATGGCCCTTATGTCCGGGGCTACACACGTGCTACAATGGCCGGTACAATGGGGCGCGAAAGAGCGATCTGGAGCAAATCCCAAAAAGCCGGTCTCAGTTCGGATTGGAGTCTGCAACTCGACTCCATGAAGTTGGAATCGCTAGTAATTGTGGATCAGCATGCCACAGTGAATACGTTCCCGGGCCTTGTACACACCGCCCGTCACACCACGAAAGCTGGTTGTACCAGAAGTCGCTGAGCTAACCTCTCACGAGGATGCAGGCGCCCAAGGTGTGATTAGTGATTGGGGTGAAGTCGTAACAAGGTAGCCGTAGGAGAACCTGCGGCTGGATCACCTCCTTTCTAAGAGTAAATGGGGCTGATAAACAGAGGGGCGATGTCCCAAAGTTTATCAAGTCACCTAAAATTACCCCAAGTCGGTAGCTATTTTAATTTATGCTGGAGTATAGAGAAGCGAGCTCAAAGGTTCGGGCCTATAGCTCAGCTTGGTTAGAGCGCACGCCTGATAAGCGTGAGGTCTCTGGTTCAACTCCAGATAGGCCCACCAGAATAAAATGACAAATGCCAAAGCTCAAATGGGACCCAATATCCTGATGCCAGAATTTGGCATTTGAACTTTGGTATTCCTTTGAGTTTGGGTCATTGACTCTTTGGGTTTTGACATTTGTCATTTTATTCCGGGGGTGTAGCTCAGCTGGGAGAGCACCTGCTTTGCACGCAGGGGGTCAGCGGTTCGAACCCGCTCATCTCCACCAGATGAGGGCAAGATGGGTGTTTGGGAGATAGCAATTTTAAAATGTATCCAATCGGTAGGTGGAAGAGCTGATACCCAAAGAATATATAATTGCCTAGAAAAAGTTGCTTGTGGTGAATACAAAATAATTGGCGATGGTTTATTAAGAATCAAGGGAAGCTAAAGCTGTATATGATGTTTCGGTTTCTAATAAAGTCGAAATAAAAAAGATTTTCACCACAAAGGTCACAGAGAATACAAAGAAAATAAAAACTAAAATCAGGACGCAGATAAGGGTCATTGACCCAAACGCAGATTTTCGGGATTTTTTTTGAAAAATAATCTGCGAAATCAGCGTCCTGATCTAGTAGTTTCTTTGTGAG
>JAJRUU010000025.1 GCA_024277605.1 bacterium | reverse complement strand
TAAACATAAAGCTTTTTCCTCTGCATTGGTTAATTATGTAACTAAGTTAACATGACTAATTTGGTGTACCAGTTCCTGATAGTTTTCCCCTCGAGGAATCAGCTCGACCAGCCTTGCAGTTTCCTCAATTTTATGCAACGTAATCTCCATATAATGTTGCGGGAGTAGTTCTTTGACTTTATCGGCCCACTCTATTATTGTTACTCCCTGGCCGAAAAAATATTCCTCATACGCCAACTCCTCCACGTCCTGTAAACAACTGAGCCGATAGAGGTCAAAATGGAATATTGGATAACGACCGCAATATTCATTGATCAGGGTATAACTGGGACTGGTGATATAGGTATCTAAAACGCCTAATCCCATGATTATTCCCTGAGCCAGACACGTTTTACCCGCACCCATCTCTCCCACCAAAGCGATCAGACTACCAGCCGGTAGAATACCCCCTAACTTTTCTCCCAGTCGTTGGGTCTGTGACGAATTATAAGTTGTAAGAATCAAAATCCCTTCAATGTATATGCAAAATACTATATTTATTGCTTAATTGTCAAGCCTTACCTTTTTAACCCTAAAAATTCGGGCAGGCACAGCCTGTTTCTTCAGGACGTTGGCTCATAAACATTATCTCACAATGGATGTCTTGCAAACCCAGTCTGAATTTATGAATAGATCGGGTTAAAAGCGCTTCAAACTTTTTTGGTGCCGCTTAAAATCCTTAAAATTATAATAATCATATTTCAAAAAAAACACAAACAAACAACTCAAATATATGCTCAATCCAATTATCCAGTTTACCGGATAACCTATAATGGCCTTTGAAAGCAATAGCGCTGCGGCGCCATACATCAAGACAAAAAAGAACAGCAACATCCTGCTGCGGCGTTTTCCTGCTCCGGCATTCTGCCTCATCCGGGACATCTCAGCTAATTTCTCGGAGATGATAGGTAACTGCGATGTTTGATGTAATTCACTAAATAGCTCCTGTAAACTTGATTTACAATCAAAACCCTTATGATAATTCACTCCATCCACCGTATTCTCGCAACAAGTGTTTGGTTCGGCTATCTCATGGATCAATGGCAATACCTCAATCGCCTGAGCCAATAGTGTGCTATCCTGAGATGGGGGAGACGTCCCCCGGGCAAAACACTCTAAGCTGTTTTTTATTTTCTTGAGGTAGTCGTTGACTTCACGGCATTCTTCGGAACTCAGGGTTTGCCCATATTTAATGCAACGGCTCAATAGCTTAATCGCAGGTGACGGGTGTCTGTTTTTCTTAAACCATATTATTAAATAAACAGGGACAACTATTAATCCCATAAAAACCAATACAAATTTTGCTATAATCTTTATAGCAACCAGCGAAAGGAATCTAAACATAATATATATATCATTAGTTGAGCTAGGGATTATCCCCGGCAGCTTTCTCAGCCTCACTCCACCGAAACTCAATGCTGATAGTACCCCACTGCAATTCTCGTTCCTTGCCCTTTAACGGTTCAAAGCGATAACCCTTAACATGATCTATGGCCAGCCGCTCCAAATAGGCATCCAGGCGCCTGAGTACTATGGCATTAGTGACGTTGCCCTGGTGATCGACCCAGAATTTCAGCTTTACCTCACCCTCAAATATTGATTCATAACTAAAATTTGGGGGCTTATACACATAGCGGCGCGGAGTCCCCTCCCAACTGATCTCATCCGCAGTCGCTTTAGCAGGGGAATCTACCCCACTAACCGTAATTTGCTTAAGCGTTCGAGACAAGGACTGATCAACTGACGGTACTGTAAATGACTCATCAAGCGAAAAGGCTTCTTTCGGCAGCAGATTAATTGCCTCCGGTTTGTCTATAATAGTTGACGGCAATGTAATCAGCGGCAGACCAGCTTTAGTTTGATATCGTTTAGTTCCAGTAGCTAGTCTGGGAGCCAGCGCCTGCCATTTTACGGCCTTTGGCTTTTTTTTTGTCGGCGCCTGGGGGGCCTGTTTTTTTATTATTACCTGTGGCGGGGGGAGCAAACTGACTTCAATGTATGGCTTGCTGGATATAAGCTGATCGACCCTGAATCCGGGAAGCAGTAAAATCAACAGCAAGTGCATTGTGCCGGAAATCAATAGCGCTTGAGTAAAATTCACTCTCCAGCGCATAGGATATAAATAATCCCACATAAGGATACCCCTAAGGCTTAACTTGAGTGCCGATAGCCAGCCGCTCGATACCGGCCCCCTTGGCCAGATCCATAATTTGTACCACCTTGCCATGCTCCACCCGTTTATCAGCTCTGATAACCAATAGGTCATTACCTGATGCTGCACCTATCCGCTGTTTCAGTAAGGCGGCAAATTCTCCCAATTGTACCGGTTGCTGATTGAGAAAAATTTTGCCCTTTTGGGTGATGGTCACAGTAAGTTCAGTGGCCGGTTTAGTCAGCGCTTGTTTTGCCTGAGGCAGTTTCACCTCAATACCTGACTGGAGCACAAAGTTGGTAGTCAGCATGAAAAACACCAGTAGCAGCAATACCACATCAATCAGGGAAACAATACTTACTTCGGGTTTTATGTACTGATTATTTTCAGTTGAAAAATCCATGGTTATACTCCGGGGTTTTCTGATGTATGTCGATCTTCTTTAAGATCGGTTTTCACCGGGAAGTTTTCCGCTAAGATATCCAATAACTCTAAAGACGTATTCTCCATTTGCAATACAAAATGATTGGCCTTTTTATAAAAGTAATTATGTACAACCAGTGCGGGAATCGCCACCACCAATCCGGCAGCGGTAGTAATCAGCGCCTCTGAAATTCCCCCGGCCAGCAAACCGGGATTACCCACACCCTTAACCGAGATAATTTGAAATACTTTTATCATACCGGCTACAGTGCCCAGCAGCCCGAGCAGCGGGGAAATACTGGCAATCGTAGCCAACATACCAATATATTTATGTAATATAGTGGCCTGTTGTTTACCGGCCTGCTCCACCGCCTCCTTGATCTGCTGGCGGTCATGGTGGCGCTTTAAGATTCCGGCCTCAATTACATGGGCGATAGGAGCGGCGGTATTGGTGCAAATAGCTATGGCTTCACCCACATTCCCCTGAGTAAGCAAGCGTTTTATCTTGGTTACAAATTCGGTGGGATGAACTTTCTGCAGGGTGAGATTAATCAGCCGCTCAATGGTGATACCCAAGGCCATCACCGAACACAATATAATGGGGATCATGATCACGCCCCCTTTAAGCACTAATTCCGTCATCTTTTAGCATCCTCCTTATCTTTTAGATTAACTAATCTGGCCTGAGCGGTTTTCTTCAGCTTGGTTTCATAGGCTAAGTCCAGCACCTTTTGATATACCTTGCGGGCCTCATCCCATTTCCCCAACTGCTCATAAGCTGCTCCAGCTTTAAGCAGGGCCTGATCGGCCCATTCAGTTTTATCGGGATACAAATAAGCTACCTTCATAAACTCAGTCGCAGCCTGTTGATAATCCTGTAGCAGATTATAACAAACCCCCAGCCAGTATTGTGCCTCTACCAGCACGTCATCATCGCTGGATTCCTGGGCGCGCTTCAGGGCTTCTATGGCCGACATCAATTTCTGGCGGTCTTTTAATATCTTGCCTTGCTGCAGAAAGGCAAGATATATACGTTGGTCTTCGGGAAAATTTTCTATCAAACGCTGGTAACTTTTTAAGGCATCCGCATCCTTCTTGAGCTCATGATAGCAATTACCAATATAATACAGTGTTTCAGCTGCCAAGTTGCTCTGGGGATGATCGGTTAAGACTTGCTGGAAATTTTTTAGCGCCAGGTGGTACTGCCCGAGATTATACAACGCCTTGCCCAAACCTGATTGCCCGTCGGCTAAATAGTTGCTGTCCGGATAACCATCCACCAGGCGTTGAAACATTTGTTTGGCCACAGCGTAATCACCGTTTTGCAGGTTAATGTAACCTAGCTTGTACTGGGCGTCATCTGCTAAGTTGCTGGTTGGAAACTTGGCAATTAATTGCTGATACGCATCCAGGGCGGATTGATACTGCTTGCTATTGCTAAACACTTCCCCCACCTGATACTGCAATAATTCACTCAGCTTATGCCCCACATAGCGGTTCACGAATATAGTAGCCTCAGTAACAAATTTATCCATCTTACCTTGCTGATAATAGCAGATGGTAATGCCATATTGGGCATCAGGCACCAGCTGGCTTTGGGGGTGAGCGTCGACCAGGTGCTTATAGGCAGCTTGCGCTTTATCATATTTTTCCAGGTTGTAATAGCTGTCGCCGATTTTAAGTAATGCTTCCGGTACCAGCGGGCTTGCGGGAAATTCTTTCTCCAGGCGGCTGAATTCGGTGATTGCCAGCTGATAGTTTCCCTCTCTGAAATAGCTCCAGCCCAGTTGGTGCTGAGCATCGTCAGCTTTTTCCCCCTTAGGGTACTCATCGAGCAATTGGCCAAACAACTCTATCGCCTTGGGAAAATCGGCCTGATGCAGTTGAATCATTCCCATTTGATAGAGACTGTTTTCCGATAATGAATTGTTGGGATTAAGCCTAAGCACGCTTTGATAGGTTTTAAGCGCCCGATAATAATCCTTCAGTTGATAAAAGCTCTGGGCCTTCATATAGACTGCTTCCGGCAGGTATGGACTTTGGGGGAACTGTTTTTCTGATTGCTCAAACTGGAGTTTGGCCTTCTCCCATTCACCTTGAACATAATATCCCCAGCCCATCCCCAGATAAGCGTCATCCAACCGTTCGCTATCTGGAAATTGGTCAGTAATCCGGCGATATGTCTTGACCGCCAATTCATAGTTTTTATTTCTAAAATATGACTCCGCCAACCAGAATATAATTTCATCTTCAAAACTTAATTGGGGAAAAACCGCCAAAAGCCGCTTGAATTGATCAATCGCCGCATTGTAATTACCTAAAAGATAATAGCAAAAACCCAGTTTGAAATATGTGGTTTGACTGAAATCGCTGAATTGCTTATCCTCTATCACCGACTGGTAAGCCAGGGCTGCCTCGGCATACTGCTGCTGACTGTACAAACTTTCGGCCAACATAAACCTGGCGCTCAACAGTGAGGGGCTATCCGGGAATTGTTCAATAAATTGCTTGTAAGTTGCAATCGCCAGCTCGAATTCCTGTAGCTCAAAGTAAGACAGCCCCTGCTCAAAGCGGGCCTGCTGCACCAGTTCGGACTTTGGATAACGCAAAACCAGCTCACGGTAATCTTTTAAGGCCGCCGGATGATCGCCTGATAAGGCATAGCTCTTACCCTGCCGCAGGGTAGCTGAGGGCCATAATTCACTTTCCGGGTACTTATCTTTCAAATATTTGAAGGCTTCAATCGCCGGATGATACATGCCCTGCATAAAGCTGCTCCAGCCTAAGCCGTACAGGGCATAGCTTTCCAGCTTATGGTTTTTATAATGTTGTAAAAAATCCTGGTAAGCGTCACTGGCCGCCTGGTAGTCTCCTTTTTGATAGAGACTCTCCGCCAACCAGAATCTGGCTTCCGCTATCCATTGGTGATCGGGATTATCGTTTATAAATCTTTTGAGCGCTACCGCCGCCTGATCAAATTTGCTCAATCTGTACAGCGCTTCACCCAGTAGGTACAGAGAAGCCGGAGCAATGGGTTTTTTGCTGTCGGCCGCAATGCGCAAATGATTCGAGGCTAATTTCCAGTTTTGCTTTTTAAAATGGATCCAACCCACCGAATAATGGGCGAAAACGGCTAAGGGATCTTGCGGAAAAGATGTTAACAGGCTATTATACGCCTGAGCCGCCTTACTTATCGTTCCCAGGTTATAATAGCTTTCGGCCTGCCAATAATACGCCGCTCC
>JAJRUU010000024.1 GCA_024277605.1 bacterium | reverse complement strand
ATATAACATAAAAAAAGCCGACTGGGATACGTTTGAAAGCCAGGAGCAATATATTCAGTGGTCAATACAGTGGATTAAAGAAGCATCCAGAGTTCTTACACCCACAGGCACCTTATGTGTTTGTGGCTTTTCTGAAATCCTTGCGGATCTAAAGCACCCGTCAATGAGATATTTTAAGGGGTGCAAGTGGTTAATATGGTACTACAAAAACAAGGCAAACCTTGGAAAAGACTGGGGGCGGTCCCACGAGAGTATTCTTCAGCTCAGAAAAAGTAAATCGTTTACTATGAATATTGATGACGTAAGAATCCAGTATGGCAAGCACACCTTAAAATACCCTTCACATCCTCAAGCAGAATCCAGTCAGTATGGAAACGGAAAGGAACGGGAAGACGCGTGGGTTCCGCACCCATTGGGGGCTAAACCAAAAGATGTTATTGAGGTTCCTACAACATGTAACGGGATGAGAGAAAAGACGCCTCATCCTACCCAGAAGCCAGAGGAGCTTCTTAGAAAAATTGTACTCGCTTCAAGTAATGAAGGGGGTTTGGTTATTGACCCTTTCAGCGGCTCAGGAACCACACTGGTTGTGGCTGAGCAGTTGAATCGTAAATGGATGGGGTGTGAGCTTAACGCTGATTACAATCAGTGGGCTATAAGAAGACTTGAAGACGTTGTACGCAGAACCAAACAAGAGTGGATTGCCTTTGATCGAAATAATGATTCCAGAAGGAATTCAATAAGATGAATTTGAGTAGAATTGTCAACCGGGTAACAGACAAAGAGAAATTCACTAAGATTGAGCACTATATTGACTTTTGCAAAATGTACTTGGATTTTATAAAATCAAATCTGCAAGCCGTTATTGTTTCAAGGAATGAGAACAAATACCGTTTTTTTCAATATAAAAAAGCCGTGACGTTTAATGTTACACGACCTATAAACAGTGAAATTATGTTATCACTTGAAGATATTGAAAGTGGTGAAAAGTTGTTCTTCGAAATGTTGGCAAACATTAAAGACAAAAAATGTAACACTCTGGAAAAAAGAGCTCTTATAAATAGCATTATATATACTTGTCAGCAATCAATCGGGGCGGCCTTAGATGCTTTACCCGCGAACAAATCGAACACTGCAAGAAAAATAAACGGGGATCTGTTCGAGCGCTTTATTCGGCTCATTATTTCTGCAGTTGGAGTAGATGTTTCTGAGGGAACTATTGGTGTCCCGATAAATATTGATGGGGAAGAAGCCCTCAAAATGAGCTACCAGCATGATCTCATTATTAAAGTTGATGAAGAAACCAAGGCTATCGGATCAGTAAAAACATCGAGCAAGGACAGACTGGATAAAATATTCATTGACAAATTTCTGTATAACAAGCTGACAGATTCAGCAACACCTCACTTTGCAATTTTCCTAAACGATGTTCAGCGAAAGGGAAAAGAAGGCCGATACGGCATAAGCGCAACTTTCCTGCCCGGTCATTTCAAAGGATATACTGTAAAGCTAAATCCTTTGGACGGTGTTTACTACTTCGATATCAGACCAAACATGACATCTGAAAGTATTTTAAAAGATCACATTAAAACATTTGATCATTTATTATTTTCAGACATCTGGACCTTTCTTAAATAGTCATCCCTAAAAAAGTGGTTTTTGTGGCGGGGCGAGGGTCATTGACCCTGTCCCTGCCTGAAATGACAGGAGGGGATAAGGTCATAGACCTACGCCCTTCCCCTACAAAGGCTTACATGAACCGTCAGCTAAAACTGTCCGCGATTCATAAAATAGCTTGACAATCCTATAAAGATTTTGGTAATTTCTATTATGTTTTTTACAAACCTTACTGTCATTTTGCCCATATAAGGGAGGAGAAAAAGATGCAAAATAAGCTGTCTGAAAGAATGAATCCTGCAAATACAGCTCTCAAGGAATAAACATCCGAGGTCATCTGTTATCGCTTTAAGTGTGCTGAATCAGGTAATGGTCTCTCACATTACATTATGTATGGAGATATTCCCCAAGAAACCACCAATGAATAATACGCTGAAAGCGGAGCCGATAGCCGGATACCAGCATCCTTCAATCGCACAATATCCCAGACTCAGGTTTCATGATATTGATGATAAGTGGAGAGTTTTGCTGGATGCTGAAAATGTTTTCTGGGCGCTGGGGGAAAAAGGTGCGCCCCCCGCTAACCTGGTTGACAGCATAGTATCCCTCTATAGTAAAAACAAACCGACCCTCGATCCCGAAATAGATCATTTCCGCAACAAGCTGGATCTATCGGCCGTGTATATTAATCCCACAGATAGATGTAATGGCAGGTGTCCGTATTGCTATATACCTCAAGAAGTCAGAGAAAATGGGGTCAACATGCAGCCGGGCGATCTGGACACTGTGCTGGCTAAAATAGAAACGTATAATAAAACCAATGCGGAAGCAGTCGGCAGAAAACCGGTAATTGTCTTTCACGGCAGTGAACCGCTGTTGGTGAAGCGCGACATGTTTGAGGCAATCGAGAATTATAAGGATCGGATGCTGTTCGGCATTCAAACTAACGCCACCAAACTTACTGAAACAGATGTCCGGTTTTTGATGAAAAACAGGGTAAGTGTGGGCTTATCTCTGGATTCGGTATCCGCTGAGGAAAACCAGAAAAGCCGCCCCATACATGGTACTGAAGATGCTTATGCATCAGTCATGCAGGCTTTGGAATGGTTTGACGGCTATCCCGGTTTAAATGTCATTACCACCATCACCGCTTCAAATGTGCACGAGCTGCCGCAGATGATACGGCTGCTCCATGAAAAGAAGGTAACGGTATCCCTGCTAAACCCGGTACGCTGTACCGCCCCCGGCACTGAAGTCTTACGACCCAGTAACCGGGATATGCTGCATTACTTTAAACAAGCCGTGGATACAGCGTTGGAGCTTACTCAAAAAACTAATCGAAAAATAGTAATCAGCAATTTTGCTAATACAATTTTAGCCATTACCGCCCCTACCGCCCGCAGGCTGATGTGTGATATAACCCCATGCGGTGCAGCCAGGCGGTTTTTTGCCGTTATGGCAGACGGTACGTCGGTTCCCTGTGGTGAGTTTATCGGTTTGAAGGGTTTTCACGGGCCGAATCTGGTGGAAGCGTCCGTTGAGAAGGCTATGGCTGCCGATTCCTTCGGAGATGTGCGTTCACGGGTAGTAGAGAAGATTCCCGAGTGCAGCCAATGCCTCTATCGCAATATTTGCGGCGCACCGTGCCCTGCAGAGGTTTATGCCCAATCGGGTGACTTAAACACAGTACCCGCCTACTGTGAGTTTTATAAAGAGATGATCAATTACGCTTTTCGGTTGATTGCTGAAGGAAAAACCAATGCTCTTTTGCAAAATCAGGTTTCTGACAGCATGACAGAAGTATATGACATAGCTAGGAGTCTGTCGGACTTAAGTTGTCAAAAATAGTGAACAAGCCGCAATTAATAAAGAAATCCGCCGACAACCGATTTTTTAATTATCAACCTGATAAAAAAGTCGGTTTTTCCGGCAAACTTACGCTCAAATTTATCTT
>JAJRUU010000218.1 GCA_024277605.1 bacterium | reverse complement strand
CAGCCGCTAAATTTTTCATACTATAATTTCTCCCACTACATAAAACAAAAAAAGCATTAAACCAACATTAAGTTGGATTTAGTTATATTATAGAGGTAATAAAAATTTAACTCAAGAGAAATATGGCACTGTTTTTATTGCCGACAAGAAGAAAGATAGCTACTATTCACAGAACTAACTATGGGATACCCCTTATTTCTCATACACTTCCCTGCTGTCACTTGGATGTGTGCGGGAACTTGCGTTTTGACAAATATGCCTATATAATTCCATACATATGAACAAAGATTACTACAACATTCTAGGCCTAGACAAAACAGCTACCGCAAGGAAAATAAAAAAAACCTATCGTAAGTTAGCCCTGCGACACCATCCAGACAAAAACCCGGATGATAAGCAGGCCACCGAGCGATTTAAAATCATCCTGGAGGCGTATCAAGTATTAAGTGATACGTCTAAGCGCCATGAATATGATTTACATTACCAGGCACAGGCGGGTTTTGACTATGATTCATTTACAGACCACGCACACAGGCGCCCCCAATCACACCACACAGCAAGTAACCCGCAAGCTAAGCCTACAGATAAAACCGTAGGTGATTTCTCCCACAGCAAGTTCATGCTACATGAACTCTCACAATATTTTAAAAACCAAAAGCCTGCCCGGCCCGATTCCCCGGTTCCCAAGCAACGGGTGGAATGCTCTAATTGTGGGGGGCGGGGGTTAAAGTGGCTCTTTGTCTCATGCCGCACCTGTAATGGAATAGGGTATTATTACCAGGTTCAGCATAAAGAGTATGAGATATGCCCCGCCTGTCAGGGTCATGGCTGGGGGGAGATGTTATTTAGCGAATGTCTGTGCGACTATTGCCAGGGGCAAGGGGTAGTAAAGCGGATTGCCCCTCGTGCGGGGCGCTGCCTGCATTGCGATGGTTTTGGATTTACCTTAAAAGACAGCTGGTGGCGTAAGCTGTTTTCACAGCCCTTCTTCTGCTTCAGGGAAGAATGTTATATCTGTGAAGGCCGCGGTTATGCTCCTTTTCCACCGGATATGCCGCTAGAACAACGATGTAACAAGTGTCATGGTTACGGCTGGGTGGGAATCGACATGCTGCGGCGGAAGGTGACTTGCGGCAGTTGCAAAGGTAGCGGGGGCTTACTTTAGGGTGAAATGGATTATAAAATTTTCTATATATGGAAGGGTGGGTCGGCCTTTTAGGCCGACACTCTATTATGGCGGGCTAAAGCCCACCCTACCCTTGGTTTTTTCTTGGTCATTATTAAATAAAGGGCATTTTCGGAACGGACTCAATAGCCATTTGGTTATATATTGGGATTGAATAGACCAGGCTTAGCCCGGTCTATCGCTTTTCTGGCAGCCTGTAATCTCCAGGCCGGCACATCAGTGTCCAGCACACAGCCGGGACCGACAATCAATCGCTTACCCCTGGTCTGCTGAATAGCATCCTGCACCTGTTGAGTTATTTGAGCTTTTGTCCCTGAACGCATAGTTTGCTCATGATCCAGTCCACCGATAACACAGCCGCCGTATTTGGTTATCGCTTCTCCCAAGGTAGGCCTGGTGAGTCGATCATGCCAATTGACAGCTTGCACCGGATAATCCAATAGCAGATCAAACATTATTTCATCGCCATGCAAATGGAGAATGTTAAAGCTGGTATCTGCCTGCACTGCATCGAGAATATGAATATCATACTGCTTCCCGAATTTGCGATATGTTTTTTCGCTTAAAAGCTTATAGCTGGCCCATTGGGTAGCAAAAAAGACTCCATCAATACCCCGCTTTACACAACTGCGGGCAAAATCTATAGTGCTTTGGGTGATTATTTCCAAACCGGTCTGCAGCTTCTGGGGAGCATTTACTAAATGGTCCTTAATTCTATCACAGCCAGCCAATTTGGCAGCTGAGGTAAGCGGAGAAAAAATTGTCTGTACCAAGGGAACGCCGCCTTTTAACTGCTCGTTTAGAATCTCCAGGCATTCCAGTTGCTGTCCCAAGACTCCTTTGGTCGGATCCAGCGGCGCTAAGCGTTCCCAATCCTCGGGTTCATGAACCACATAACGGCTTATGCCCTCCCCTTTTTTGGGATCGCGATACCGGCGAACCTTCAACCCCCAATCAAGCACTGCATATAAACCATTAGGCATCAGCTTAATAAAATCCAGGTCATACTGTTGTTGAAACTGCAAGGTAGCCTGTGCCAATTGCTCAGGGTGCCGATCCGCTTTGGGAAAATGGCGCCAGAAGGAAATGGGAGGCCGATCCACCTCATTACCCTGAATACAAGCCTGGATGCGTTCCCTTTTGGTCATTTTTTCTCCTATTATTGTTGCTAATTGTAATTATATAATATAGAATCTGAAAGGTATTTTATCAAAGTTGTTCAAATAATCAATCACTTTCTGTAAACTGATCTATTCATAAACTTAGACTGGGTTTGCCAGACCATTTGTGAGATAAGGTTTATGAGCCAACGTCCTGAAGAAACAGGCTGTGCCTGCCCGGATTTTTCGGGGTAAAAAGGTTTCATTATGTCCGAAGATATTCGCACAGTTCAGCAAAAAGCCAAATCCATTCGGATGTTTATCATGGATGTGGATGGGGTGCTCACCGATGGTCGGATTATTTATGCGGGTGACGGGCAGGAGATAAAAAATTTTAATGTGCGCGATGGTTTCGGCATCCGCCTGGCGCAGCGGGTTGGGATAAAAACCGCCATTATTACCGCTCGTTATTCAAGTATGGTAACCCAACGCACCCGTGAATTAGAGATTACTGAGGTTCATCAGAATGCACTCAAAAAACTGCCTGTTTATGAACAAATCCTGCAAACTCACCAGTTGACCGATGAACAGGTGGCTTATATCGGCGATGACCTGGTCGATCTGCCCTTGTTGAGAAGGGCTGGGTTGGCTATAGCAGTGGCTGATGCAACGTCCGAGGTTATACAAGCCGCCCATTACGTAACTCAAAAGCCAGGCGGAAAAGGGGCAGTTCGTGAAGCCGTGGAATTGATTCTGAAGGCACAAGGCAGTTGGCAAGAGGCTACCGCCAGATATTTCTAGGAAGTCTGGTCGAATGCAATGCAATAACCTCTAGGGAGACAGCTTATGAAAGAAAAACAGGGTAAAGAGGATTACGAAAACCGGCCTCAACCCAAACTTACAATTGTTGACCGACGCCATAAGCCCGAAGAGACTACTGATGCCCAATATAAACAGCGCTACCCCACTTTTGTGGAACAATTACAACAGCGGCTATCAGCCAAGGATCAATTCCTGGAGGAATTCAAGGAAAAACTGACACAAGAAAATGATGCTTATAAAAAACGACTTGAGCGGGAGATGCAAAATAGATCAGAAAGTGAAAAATCACAGTTAATATCCAGGCTGCTACCGGTATTGGACAACTTTAATCGGGCGTTGGACTCAGCCGAAACTAAGCATAGTTATGATGTGCTGCTGCAAGGGCTGAAGCAAATTACGACTCAATTCTGGGCACAACTACGAGCAGAAGGGGTCAGCCGATTGGAAACGAAGGGGAAACCTTTCGATCCCAACACTCAAGAAGCAGCGGAAGTGGTTATAGTCAAAGATAAAAAGCAGAATCATCTGATAACAGAGGAGGTGCAGGCCGGTTATATGCTGAAAGATAAACTGATCCGCCCGGCAAGAGTTAAAGTTGGACAATTCAACCCGAATAATTCAGGTTTTATTAATAGCAACACTACAGCTGACTGAAAACCTTAAATTTATTAGCTTCCTGTCAAGGCTTTTTGGGCAAACAAAGCTTTCATGGACGTTGAATTTAAGCTCAGCCCCAATAAGGTGTCTGGCAAATCAGTTATAAATTTATAAATAAGTCTGGTTAAAAGGAAAACAATGCGATACATAAAAATTATAGTTCTTATGCTCTCACTGATAACCACAGTTCCTGTCTATGCCGGCATTAATATGCAAAAAGCGGATGTAGCCTTTGTAAGTCACCATGCTATTAAGCAAGCCTTACGAGGAGAAAACATCAATGTAAATTTACAGGATGACGTCATTTTCAAAGCATTAATTAACGCCATAGAAAACAACCAAATTGCCAGCGTAAAGGCTTTATTAAATAACGGCGCCGACGTCAACGCAAAAGACAAAGATGGTGTTACAACCCTGATGGTGGCGGCTTTGTTTGGCCATACCTTTACAGTAGGAGCCTTGCTGGATAAAGGGGCTGATGTCAATGCAAAGGATAAGGATGGATTCACCGCTCTGATGGTGGCGGCTTTGTTTGGCCATACCGCTACGGTAGAAGCCTTATTGGATAAAGGGGCTGATGTCAGCGCAAAGGATAAGGATGGCACGACCGCCTTGATGTGTGCGGCTTCATCCGGCCATACAGACACCGTGGATGCCTTGATGAATAAGGCGTTCGCTCTCCTGGATGTTGAATTTTAAGAGATAAATTCCGTATAGAACAGACAGGCATCCGCATAAGCAAGCCCTATACTTGCAGGGCTTGCTATAGTTTTCCTGCGACTCTTTTATTGTAGCGACCGAATTTATGTCGTTATTATCCTTTCCCGAAACATCCGCAAGTCCGCAAGTTATGGACGAACGGTCTTAGCTCCCACACTGACTGTACGAGCCTTGGTTGGTGTGAATTTTTCTAAGAGTTTCTGCCTTCTCTCCTCAGCCTTTGATAACTGCGCCTTTGACGAGGTTACTTTCTCGAGGAGTTTCTGCCTTCTCTCCTCAGCGGTTGACAACTGTGCTTCTGACGAGGTTACTTTCTCGAGGAGTTCCTGTCTTCTCTCCTCTGCTCTATTTATCCCAGAGCTTTTATATCCATGGTTGGAGTGTAGATAATCAACTATTTGTTGCGCATCGCCCTGACTAACATCAGAATATCCCAAAGTAACCATTTTCTCTGTCATCCGGGTAACAGTCCTGTTCCAACCGGTTTTTGTTCTTGCTCTGGAGGATGCTCTTTCCAGCGAATGGCATTTACCACAGACTTGCTCAAACAGTACAGTAGAAGACTCTTGGGCGGCGAATGCCGACTCGGATAACACAAAAGCACACAATATAACGCCTATTACCATGAGCAACTTTTTCATGATTTTCACCTCCTTTCGGAAACATTATACCTTGACAAATATGTAAAGCGCAATTTATATTTCATATGCAATGCGGTTAATGTACGATTGAAGCGAATAATTTGCCCAAGGCGCTCTGCTTTTCGGCATGCAACAACTGGTCGTGTACAGCCTTGAGTTCCGCTGTTCGCTCACCAACCCTTGTTTACAGTTTATCGCTATTTTTAACAAGGTCAAGTTTTGCTTTCTCCAATTGGTGTTCTGTTTGTCCAAAAATCATCGAAAACAATAACTTGGTTGGATTGAAAAACTCTTGGGCCCGAAAAATTCGGGTCTTGTTATGGGCGAATCTAGGAGTCTGAGTTTATGGATAGATCAGGTTATGTTGGGGCATTATTTTTAACCCACTTAATCTATATTCAGGATAAAATATGTTATATTATGTACGGGTTATTCGGGTTCAGGACGTTGGCTCGTAAGCCTTATCTCACAAGGGATGTCTTGCGAACCTAGTCTGAGGTTATGAATAGATCAGGATAAAAAATCAACTATTGGATACTATCATGAAAAAACACTGTTATTTGTGGATAACCATATTAGCCTTATCCGGCTGCTTGCAGCTACCTAAAAACAAGGATGTTCTGTTTCAAGCTTCAACCATAAATGCGCTGCTTGAGGGAGTGTATGACGGGGAGCTTAGCTATCGTGAGCTAATGCAACGGGGTGATTTTGGCATTGGCACCTTTAATGGGTTGGATGGGGAGATGCTCGCCGTGGATGGCGGCTTTTATCAGATAAAAAGTGACGGCAAAGCCTATCCGGTCGATGGTGCGCTTAAAACCCCTTTTGCTGCAGTGACCTTCTTTGAGGCGGATAAAGCCATTGTGCTTGATCAGCCGCTGGATTATGATGCGTTGCAGCAATATCTGGATAGTCTGTGGGCCACCAAAAACATTTTTTATGCCATTAAAATAACCGGGGTTTTTGACTATATCAAAACCAGAAGTGTGCCCAGGCAGGAAAAACCCTATCCCCCGCTGGTGGAAGTCGCCAGGCAGCAGCCTACCTTTGAATTTCATAATACCGCAGGCGTGTTGGTAGGCTATCGCCTGCCCGCATACATGAAAGGCGTAAATGTGTCGGGCTATCATTTTCATTTTATTAATAAAGACCGAACGGCGGGGGGACATGTACTCGAATGCCGACTGAAAGGTGTGATGGTTGAAGTCGATTATACCTTAGAGCTGCATATGCTGCTGCCGGAGGGCGGTGAGTTTTATAAGGCTGACCTTTCTAAGGATAAGCAGAAGGAGTTAAAGAGCATTGAACGCTGATGCTCTTTTCTCAGTTTCGTTGTAATTCCCACATTTTTCTATTATGATAGTAAGCATATGACCCGAAAAATTCGGGTCTTGTTATGGGGAAATCGACATTTACTTGAAAAGCATAGATTTATCAGCTTCCTTTTCCTGCCGCCTCGGGCAAACAAAGTGTTATTGGACGTTGGCTCATGCACCTTATCTCACAAGGGATGTCTTGCAAACCCAGTCTGAATTTATGAATAGATCGGGATGAAACATCATGATCTGGATTTTCCTGTTGTGGATGCCCATATCCACTTTATGAATAAAAATACCCAGGCCCAGGCGGCGAAAATCTGGAGTCGGGGAAACCCGGCGCTTATAGAAGAGGACAAAAAACGCCGCAATCGGCATGCCGCCCGGCTGAACAATCCTCCGTGGGAGTTTCCCGATTTATCCGGGAGTGAATTGGCCGTCAAGTGGCAGGCGGAGTTGGATGAAAATGGCATAAGCCGGGGAGTATTCCTGTGCCTGGTACCGGAATCATCCGATTTTTGCGAATTTATACGCCAGGGGCAATCACGTTTCTGGGGTTTTACTACGGTTGATCCATTGGATCAGCAGGCGGTAGCCCGGTTGGAGGAGCGGATGCAGCATGGCGGATTTTTAGGGCTAAAGCTCTTCCCTGCCTTGCAGCGGTTTTATGTGCATGATGAAAAAGCTTACCCGCTGTATGCGCTGGCCGAACGTAAGGGCTGGCCGATTATCTTTCATATGGGATTAACCCTGGCCTATTTCGCCGATGTACGCTACACTAATCCGCTGGATTTGCAACCGGTGGGAAGGGATTTCCCTAAGCTTAATATTATCGTGCCCCATTTCGGTACCGGGTATTTACAGGAAGCGCTCTTTTTGGCCTATCATTGCGCTAATGTGCACTTTGATACTTCAAGCTCCAATATTTGGTTGAAATATCTGCCCTATCCGCTCAGCTTAAAGCAGATTTTCGAAAAATTCCTCTCGCTGGTGGGGCCAGAGCGCATTATATTTGGTACTGATTCCAGTTATTTCCCGCGCGGCTATCGCACTCAGATATTAAATGAGCAGTTGGAAATTCTGGGGCAACTTGGGCTTACCCATGAGGAGCTAAAAAACATCTTGGGGGGGAATATAATGCGCTTATTAAAACAGGAACAACTTAAAATCCATGATTAAAACATTGGGCCTCATTATTATAATCTGGGGGATAGCTTTCTCAAATCCAGCCTGGGGAAAGACGCCGGTTTTACCTGAAGCCGCTGCCGGGGCGCAAGAAATCTTCTCTTTCGCAGAACACCTCTTCGCAGAAGGAGAATACTACCGGGCGATTACTGAATATAAGCGTCTATTGTTCCACTACCCGCAATACCCAGACGCAAGTGAGCTTCAGCTGCAAATTGGAAATTGCTTTTTTAAAGGCGAGCGCTGGGATGAGGCTATAGCATATTTTCAGTCTCTACTTATGCTAAGGTTACCGGAAAAAAATAAAAGTAAGCTACTTTATAAAATTGGGGAAGCCTATTATGCAAAGGCCGAGTATACCAATGCACGCCGTCAACTGGAATCACTGCTCAATCAATTCCCTGATAGCGCAGAGGTGGACGAAGCCCGCTATTTAATCGGGCAGAGTTATTTAAATCAGGCTAATTGGCTGCAAGCGGGCGATGAATTCAGCCGCATAGGCAAATGGGGGGGTATAGACGCCGAAGCGTTAAGCCGGGAAACCCGTAAGGGAGTGGAGCTGCCCTACAAATCGCCGGGGCTGGCCGGTGGGTTATCTGCGGTAGTACCCGGTATGGGGCAGTTATATGCCGGGCACAAGCAGGATGCCGTGGTAGCGTTTATACTAAATGGGGTTTTTGTGTGGGGCACTAT
>JAJRUU010000217.1 GCA_024277605.1 bacterium | reverse complement strand
CGTGCCAGCCTACCCGCATTGGACCGTGGCGAATCTGCATCCGGCCTAATATCTTACGCTCAGCAAAGGTAAGTAAGGCTACAATTACCAAGAGTACGTGAAATATAACCACAATTTTTATCAAAGCAATAGCGTAAGGCGCTAGAGCTTTTACAAATGGAAGGGACAATATATATTGGATGAGCTGAAGTAGAAGAGAAAATAATTCCATTACGCGCCGCCTGAAAAAACTGAGGTTACTATATGCAGGGTACCTTGAAGAATGGAACCTGTAGTTTTTGGTTTGCTAACTAAGCATAACCGCATAAACAACCATAACTTCTTAGATTGCTGTGGCAGCTAAAGATGCCTCGCCTTTGACAGCTTATACACTGCTTTTGTCATTGCGAGCGAGGGGCCCAGAACGACAAAGTTACGGTTTTCAGACTTTTTACGACTCCATCGAATATAGCCTAAAATATAAGCTGTTAGTCTTATACCCGAAAAATTCGGGTATTGTTATGGGCGAATCAATATTTAGTTAAAAAGTATAAATTTATCAGCTTCCTGATCAGCCGCCTTGGGCAAACAAAGCTTTATTGGACGTTGGCTCATGCACCTTATCTCACAAGAGGTCTGGCGAATCCAGTCTGAGTTTATGAATAGATCAGGCATAGTGCAAAATTAGAACAAAGGTATAAAATTCAAATTTTAACTATTTATAAAAGACCATTTTCAAAAAAACAACTGAAGTTTATTTTTTGTTTATCAACATGTTATATGAATATGGTTAATTATAAATTATTGTTTTAATTTTGTCAATAAAAAAACACACCAGGCCTTTAGCTTAACTTATAAGAGACAATTAAATTGCTCTGATTTTCGAATATCAGTCGGAACATATTTAGCCCGAAAAATTCGGGTCTTGTTATGGTGAAATCGACATTTACTTGAAAAACATAGATTTATCAGCTTCCTGTTCCTGCCGCCTCGGGCAAACAAAGTTTTGTTGGACGTTGGCTCATAAACCTTATCTCACAAGGGGTGTCTTGCGAAGCTAGTCTGAGTTTATGAATAGATCGGGTTAGCGCTTGCTTAAGCTAACGAACCCCAAAGGCCGACAGCCCCCTAGCGGCTTATTTTCAGTATTTTATAGCGCAGGATACCGGAAGGAACTTTAATGCTAATGGTTTCCCCCACCTCTCGTCCCAGCAGTCCACGACCTACCGGAGCGCTAACCGATATTTTGCCCTGGGCATAATCCGCCTCTTCTTCATCTACCATCGTATACCGCAGCTCCCGCCCCCGATCCAAATCCTTAAGCTCTACCACCGCTCCAATATATACCTTGTCATCCGGGATCTGTTCATCTTCTATGATCCTGGCTCGACTCAGCTTGTTCTCCATCATATATATCTTTCGCTCTAAATGGCCCTGAGCCTCTTTTGCAGCATCGTACTCGGCGTTCTCGCTTATATCTCCATGCGCCCGTGCTTCGCCAATCTGGCGTGATATTTCCGGACGCCGGACTTGCTTTAAGTGCTTCAACTCTTTTATAAGTCTTTCATACCCTTCACGGGACAAATAGGCATTTTTACTCATTTTTAACAAACCCTCTTATTGTTAATTGGTCAAATCCATGAATGACACCAGGAGTCTGCCGGACTCCTAGTACAGTAATTAAGTCCTCTTTCCCAAAACTATATCGACTATTTTGTTTGAAATCTCTAGTAATAAAACTTCCACACCGGGAGAACCCTCCATAAAGGTGGATTCATACAGCTCAAAGCCAGCCATCATCTTATTTGTAGATACCTGGATTATTCGCCCATTAACACTTATCTTGCTAATATTGCTGGAAGCGGTCTCAAACTCCGCTCTTCCCCACCTGTCTTTTCGACGACTCTTGCGCTGCCTGCTCCCTTTTTCATAATTCGACATACTTACAGAGACTACCTCGCCTTTTAAAATATAATCCACCTTCTCATTTTCAGACGACACATCAGAAATTTTGATACCCAACTTGGTTAACCGATCTCTAACCTGGTCGGTCAACCGCTGCCCCACATCCCCCACCTGATCATATTTCAGCCCGGATATCGCTGCCGGTTCAAAGTTGAATGTATTGATACGCCATACCTGCTCCCGGTTAAAGGAATAGGCCGGATATATAATTACCCTATCCAATACTAACTCACTACAGCCAACCAGCAACAAACACCCGATCAGCAACCCGTACCTTATTGTTTTCTTAACCTGATCCATTCGTAAATTTAGCCTGGGTTCGCAAGACACCCCTTGAGATGTGAGGTTTATGAGCCAACGTCCAATACACCTTCCAGTATTTCTTTAATTTTATCTTCAGCCAGAATTCCTTTTTCAACTGCCAACTCATAAATGTTTTTTCCGGTTTGTTCCGCCTCCTGCGCTAAAGCGGCTGCCTTACTGTAGCCGATATAGGGACAAAAAACAGTAGCCAGCCCCACACTCTGCTGCATATACTCCCGGCAACGCTCTTGACCAGCGGATATTCCAACCAGGCAACGCTCAACAAACGCCGAAATTCCGTTAGTCAATATATCCACTGAATTCAGCAAATTATAGATAATAACCGGCATCATCACGTTTAATTCCAGTTGCCCGGCCTGAGAGGCCAATGATACCGTCAGATCATTACCGATAACCTGAAAGCAGACCATATTCAACATCTCAAGCATCACCGGATTAACCTTGCCCGGCATTATGGATGATCCGGGTTGCACCGCCGGCAGCTTTATCTCACCGAGACCGGTTCGGGGTCCTGAGCCAAGCAATCGCAAGTCATTACAAATTTTGGTCAACTCCAAAGCCAAATTTTTCAGCTCGGCTGAAAAGCTGACCAGATCGGCCATACTCTGCATCAGGTGAAATAAATTAGGCGCAGACTGTACCTCCAGTGAAGTAACCTCTCGCAGGTTTTGAATAACCAGCTCTCTATACCGCGGATGAGCATTGAGTCCGGTACCGACTGCGGTACCACCCAGCCCCAGTACATTCAAACGCTCGGCTGCTTGCGCTATGCGCTGCCCGGCCTGTTGAGCTATGTGGGTATATCCGCTGAATTCCTGGCCTAAGGTCAATGGCACCGCATCCTGAAGATGTGTGCGGCCCGATTTTATTATCGATTTAAACTTGTCGGCTTTTTCACTTAAGGCATTCTACAACTTAGTTAACGCCTCTATCAGGTTGGGATAGGATTTCAATAGGGCAATCCGCATCGCCGTAGGAAACACGTCGTTGGTGGACTGGGCCATATTGACATGATCATTGGGATGTATCCGGGAGTAATTGCCGCGTTTATCACCCAATAACTCCAGCGCCCGGTTAGCCAATACTTCATTGGCGTTCATATTATGGGACGTACCCGCCCCGGCTTGAAATACATCAACTACAAACTGATCCATAAACTTACCGGCCAACACCTCATCCGCCGCCTGCACGATGATCCTGCCGATTTCCTCATCCAATAAACCAAGCTCCATATTGGTCAGCGCCGCTGCTTTTTTTATAGCTACGGTAGCCCAGACAAATACCGGTTTGGCTACCTGGCCGCTTATGGGGAAATTCTCCCGTGCCCGCTGGGTCTGAACCCCATAATACGCAGCATCCGGTACCTGCAGCTCGCCTAAAGAATCCTGCTCCAACCTGTTTTTTTTATCATCCATGTTATTTCCCTCGCTTTATATACGGCAGCAGGCCACCCACTAAAATCATCTCCCGCTCCCGCTGACTAAGATTGGCTTGTAAGCTAATCTCTTTGCCCTTAGTTTTATTGTATAGCTTCATGGGTTTATCGTTTTCAATACTATTTTTGGTTTCAGCTATGCTAACCTCATCTCCCTGATCTATGCTGTCATAATCGGAAACATCAGCAAATTCAAGCGGCAAAATCCCATAGTTTATCAAATTATTGCGGTGAATGCGGGCAAATGATTTGACGATAACCGCTTTTACCCCCAGATACATCGGGGCCAGCGCCGCATGTTCTCTGGAAGAACCCTGTCCGTAATTCTCAGCGCCCACTATTATCCCGCCACCTGCATTTTTAGCCCGCTCAGCAAAACCGGCATCCAGGTTATAAAATACATATTAGGCTATAGCCGGAATATTTGAGCGCAGGGGCAACACCTTGGAACCGGCCGGCATAATGTCATCCGTACTAATGCCATCGCCCAGCTTGATTAACACCTGACAGGCCAACTCAGCCGCCAGCGGCTCGTTAAGCGGCACTTCCTTGATATTAGGCCCTTTTATTACATCTACTTTTTCAGATTCAGCAGATGGGGCGTATAACCGATTATCGTTAATTGAATAACGCTGCGGCTCGGTAATCTCGTCTAGTGTTATATCACTATCCATAGGGTCAACCATCTCCCCGGCCAGTGCAAACAAAGTGGCGGCTAACGGGTTGCATAAATAAACCCCGGCGCTTTTGTTACCGCAGCGTCCATGAAAATTACGGTTAAAGGAACGTACGGATACAGCGCCGGTACCCGGCGATTGGCCCATGCCGATACAGGGGCCGCAGGCGGCCTCCAGCATGCGCACCCCGGCGGACACAATAGCTGAAATATCACCCTCCAGGGCCAGCATCTCATATACTTGCTTGGAACCGGGATTTATGGTCATATTGACTTGCGGCGCCAAGGTACGGCCTTTAAGGATAGCAGCCACTGTTTTTAATGTTTGATAAGATGAGTTGGTGCAACTGCCAACACACACTTGATCCACTTTGGTTCCCTTTAACTCGCGCACGGGAACCACATTGTCCGGGCTATGCGGTTGGGCGATCAAGGGTTCTAATTCACTTAAATCAAGCTCCAACACATCCTCATATTCGGCATCGGCATCAGGGGCCAGTTCTATCCAGTCAGATTCCCTGCCTTGCGCTTTTAGAAAATCTCTGCTGCGCTTGTCGCTGGGGAAGATAGAACAAGTTAAGCCCAGTTCGGCGCCCATATTAGTGATAGTTGCCCGTTCAGTGAGGCTGAGATTGGCTACTCCAGGCCCGCCGTACTCAATAATCCAACCTACCCCACCCTTCACTGTTAGCTGCCGCAATAGCTCCAGGATAACATCCATGGCGCTCACCCAGGGTTTTTTCAAACTTCCCTGTAAGCGCACCAGCTTGACCTTGGGCATAGTAAGTTCATAGCAACCGCCGCCCATCACCGCCGCAATATCCAAGCCGCCGGTACCCATAGCGATCATACCCATGCCCCCGGCGGTGGGGGTGTGACTGTCGGAACCCAGAAGTATCTTGCCCGGAGCCGCAAAACGCTCCAGGTGCACCTGATGACAGATACCGTTTCCGGGAGCCGAGAAATATGCCCCGTATTTGTCGGCTGCGGTTTGCAGATACAGATGGTCATCTGGATTGCGAAAATCGGTTTGCAAAATATTGTGATCGACATACGAGACAGCCAGCGGAGTCTTTATGCGGGGGATTCCCAGCGCCTCAAATTGCAAATAGGCCAATGTGCCGGTAGCATCCTGGGTCAGTACCTGATCAACCTTAAGGCTAACCCTTTCACCAACCTGTAAATGGCCTGCCGTCAAATGTTGTTTAAAATTTTTCTGTACTAAATTAGAGCCCAAGCTTCCTCCTTCGGATTAGTTTATATAAAAGGGTGCCTTGAAAAATTACTGGTCATTTTTATACCAAGTTGCAATCAAACATATGCTAAATGGGTAGGGAGGGCTTTAGCCCTTTGGTCGGCCTAAAGGCCGACCTACCCAAGGGAGAAATTAGTATCATTTTGAATACAACTTGGTATTTTGCCTTCTTCTATAGCACAATAATCATAAATGTAGTACCGCAGTATGTCAACCTTAAACCTAATACCGATCACAAAACCGGTCTTAGCTCAAAGTTGTCATTTTAACCTGAGAAATTCATGATTTTATGGGTATCTTGAAAAAGGGGACGGATCAGCAGTTACGGTGGCGGTTTTTCTTTTGTTTTTTATAAGAATTATGTTCGGTTAGTTTATCCAGTAAACTGTACATCAGGTATTTGGATTCCGGGGGTAATTCACGTAATTTATAAATAATCTCATTTTCCTCAGGCAAACGCTTGCGCGATGAAATATCTTCTTCGCCAGATAAATAATCAATACTAATCCCCGCATAATTGGCAAGTTTCTTGAGCGACCCAAAAGAAGGAAGCTTTTTTCCAGATTCGTAACTGCAAATCAACGAACGATTTATGCCAACCCGCCTGGCAAATTCAGTTTGGGACAATTCACCCCTCATTCTTATTATCTTCCGGCTAATGCCATTAACTAATGGTCGTTCTTCCATTTTTTAGCGTATCCTAACTCTTCTAAAAACTAACTTATAATTAGCGCCCCTCTATTTACAATATATAACATTATAAATTACAACTGTCAAGTTTTGGAATAATTTTTTGTAAAAAATTACTCCAGGTCTGATGAATGCGTGGATTGTAAACTAGGTCGTTGGTAGGGTTCCACCATATGGGTAATGAGCAAAATAAAAAGCTGTACACAAAAGGCAATAAGGCTGCTGGCAAGCAATGAGGTTCCCTGCTTAAAAATTAATATGCCCAAGCCAAACGTAAAAGGCAAAGTAACCAAAAAGGCTTTTATAATAAGCGGCAAAACGAACGGTCTCTTTTTATCCTCTTTGTATGGAGGTAATATTTTTCCCATTATATGTCCGGCAAGAAACAAGTTTACCAAAATAAACCAACCGACCAGTTCAGGAATAAACCATATAAACATATCCAGGGTTACCATGACAAGAATAAAAATAAACAATGCCCTTTTAGTGAGAGGCAATCCTTCTTTGGGGGGCCTTATTATAAGATACCTGCCATCTTGAGTTTCCTTGACTTGAATATTGTTCGGAGGAAGCTTATGTATAAATTCTTTCATCTCCTCCATCTCTTTATCTGAAATGATACGGGGGGGAATGCGGGGGGAAATGAAGTGCCGATGGAAAAATATGACAAGTATAGCTACTGCGCTACTCATATAACCTATAAGTGGCTGATGAGGGTCTTTTTGCAAAACAAAGGATACCAGATAAGCCACAACAAATACCAGCGGAACAGCGCTCATGCCAAAACTGAACAAAAAAAACTTTTTCATGGCTTGCTTGAAGGCTGGCTTATGGGCTGTTTTAACCCTTTTATAATCCTTTAAGGCGCTTGATATAATTTCAGCAATTAGGCATAAGCTTACAAAAAGCAAAAATCGCTCAAGAGGTTGAAAAACCAGTAAATATGCACTAACAATAATTACAATGTAGTAGCCCATAGCATTATTTAAATACGATAAAAGTTTACCAGTTATTAGAATCCATCGAACACGAAATACTACAACCGATAAGCGTACCGGAAACCCAGCCGGATTCACCAATTGTAAACTCATTGAAAAAAGCAGTTTCTGAAAATCCCACAATTCTTGTCCCATAAACGCTTAAGAATTCAAATATCGACGTTAATGATACTGATATAGCTGCAGGTATAACTATCTTTCTTGTCAATAAAGAAGCCTTGAACATAAAAAGCTGAAAGCTCTCGATAATCTCAGTCCTGATAAGTTGATCTCCGAGCATCACACGATAAAAATGCAGCCCTACCCCGGTTTCAGCGATTCCACCAATTACTAGCACAGAAGATATAATGTAGCGTCCCAGGCCTAAAGTCAGCTTGTTCCAGCACCTTATCTCACAATCTAATGTATCGCGGTCCATATAATCACCGAAAGGCTTCTTACATGCCTTTAACCCCAAAGGGTCGATAAAGTTAAGCGGGTTATTTCCTACATAAGCATAGGCATTCGGAGCACTCATTAAGGGGTCTTCGCTTAAGAAACGGCCTGTGGCCGCATCATAATACCTGGCGCGATAGTAATAGAGCCCGGATTCAGCATCATATTCCCGGCCGGTATAGGTATAAGGATTAGCAACAGTTTCAGTCTTATTCACTATATTCCCAAAGCTATCATATACATAGTTATTCACTATATTTCCCGCCGTATCCGTAAGTTTTGCGATACTCCCAAGTCCATCAGCCACATAGTAATACTTTTGTCCATCAACTATAACGCTTACTGCATCATCTATGCCAGTACCATGTGTATAACGGGATTTAATGTTATTTGCATCATCGGTTTCAAGCAGTATATCTTCATTATCGTATACGTATTTTGTAATTATCCCGTCTATATTCTTGGCCGCCCGCCTGTTCAAACCGTCATAGATATAACTGGCGGTGGAGCCAGGGATTGGGTCACCCGCTTGTGCATAATTCTCCAGCTTTAGCATTTGATTTTCGGCATTCCAGTAATAGCGGGTATATTCATTGGTGATTTTATTTTTCTTAGAGACAGTATTACCGTTTTTATCGTAAGAGTATATGTAAGTATCATCCTCCAGCAATTGATTAGCGGCATTGTATACATTGCCGGCAGGATAGCGGTTGCCCAGCTGGTCATAGTCTAAGCTTTCCAGGGGATTACCCGGCTGCGGATGGGTGGCCTGCAACAACTGGTATAGCGCATCATAGGTATAATTATGAATGCCGTATTCATCGGTCATGCTGGTTTTATTGCCAGCTTTGTCATAGGTATAGCTAAAGGCTGCCGTCTGGACAGCTCCCAGTTGATACACTAGATCAAGCAATCTACCGCCGGCATCATAGTTGTAGCTGGTCACCATGCCATTGGGGTAAGCTTTGCCGGTTCTGCGGCCTGCCGCATTATAGGTGTAGCTGAATTCTTCTCCCGCGGGGTTAATAATCCGGGTCAAACGATTCAGCGCATCATATTCGTAGTAAGTAGTTCCGGTAGGATCGGTCATAGTAATCCGATTACCGTTTAAGTCATAGGTATAGCTTGGGTCTAGGTCACCTGGAGATTGCTTCGCATTGCTCGCAATGACACCGGCTATGTCGGCATCTGTGGCTACCGCCCCTTCCGCCTGAGCCAAAATGACCGGGGCACGGGGTGCCGGGACACGGGGTGCCTTTTTCTCTTTGGCATAATAAGGAGTGCTTTCACCCACTTTTTCAGCATGCTCCAACCCAATCTGCTTCCTTGCTTCATCCAATGGGTTAACATCCGGGAGCAGCTTATCCGGCATGGCAGCTAACCTGAAACCGCCGCCTATACTTGTAGCTTTCTTCTGTAAGCCGGTCAATATAACTTCAGCTGGCGTAGATAAGGGACCCTGTCGCTTAATCCGGCGAGCTAATGTAGCTTGCGCCATTTTATCGGCAGCGGGAATTCCCATCTCCGTTGAAAATTCCTGCGCCAGCATCATGGTCGGATCAGCCATGCCCGCCTGGTAAAAATTGTTGGCGTTTAACACCCCGCCGACGGTATCCAGGCTGTCAAAATATAGCGCATCATCGGTAGACACTTGTGCCCCGCTAATTACCGACAAGCCGTTAAAACGGTACTCTCCTATGTAGCTGTCGCCTGCTGTAGCCACCGAAGTTATGTTGCCGTCGACGATGATAGTGGCAGCGCTATTGTCCACCACAGTATAGGTTTGGGATTGGGCAGTGTTGGGATTAAGCGCTAAACCCAACAAACCTAATGCGCCAGTTGTAGTATTGGGTACCGGCCAGGACGCCGTTGTATTGCTGAGTGTACTCTGTCCCGTGGTTGGGCTGTAGATGATGCTGTCCGACACGCCTGCCCCGATCGCCCGCAAGGTGGTGGAGTATGCATAAGTCTGATAATTATTATTGTCTACAATCAAATCACCATAAAGTTGAGCAGAAGATTTAAGGTAAACCGTACCCGCTCCACCTTTACGGATAGCATCATTATCAGGCGCAGAGTGATACCCGCCG
>JAJRUU010000216.1 GCA_024277605.1 bacterium | reverse complement strand
TCAGGCCCGGTACTTTCAGGGTGCGGGGGGATGTGCTGGAGATTTTTCCGGGTTATGAAGATTATGCGGTGCGGCTGGAACTATTTGGTAATGAGTTAGAACAAATCTCCGCAATTGATCCGCTTACGGGTAAGGTCAGGCAACGGCTTGAGAAAATCACTATTTGCCCCAGCAGCCACTATGCTATCCCGAAAGATAAATTGAAGCGGGCGCTCAGCAGCATTCAGGATGAGCTTGAGCAGCACTTGCTACAGCTCAGGCGGGAAAACAAACTGGTAGAGGCGCAGCGTTTAGAGCAGCGCACCTTGTTCGATCTGGAGATGATGCAGGAGATCGGCTATTGCCAGGGGATTGAGAACTATTCCCGGCCTTTGAGCGGTCGTAATCCGGGGGAACCACCCCCCACGCTGATGGATTATCTGCCGGCGGATGCGCTTTTGATTATTGATGAAAGCCATGTTACCATCCCGCAAGTCAGGGGGATGTACCATGGGGATCGCTCGCGCAAAGGATCGTTGGTGCAGTACGGTTTCAGGCTGCCATCAGCGCTTGATAACCGTCCGCTTACCTTTGAGGAATTCAGCGCTCGCAAAAACCAGACGGTCTACGTTTCAGCCACCCCCGCAGACTATGAGCTCGGACTTAGCCCCGGAAACGTGGTGGAACAAATCATCCGGCCCACCGGCTTGATCGATCCCCAAATCAAAGTGAAACCAGCCAAGACTCAAGTTGACGATCTGCTACATGAAATAAGGGATCGCATAGAGCGAAAGCAGCGGGTATTGGTAACTACGCTCACCAAGCGCATGGCCGAAGACCTTACCACGTATTACCACAATCTGGGTGTGAATGTGCGCTATCTGCATTCTGAAATCGTTACCCTGGAACGGGTGAAGATTATTCGGGAACTTCGATTGGGCGAATTTGATGTGTTGATCGGGGTGAATTTGCTGCGCGAGGGTTTGGATATTCCTGAGGTTAGCTTGGTAGCCATTCTGGATGCCGACAAAGAGGGCTTTTTGCGTTCCGCCAGATCCCTGATACAGACCAGCGGCCGCGCAGCCCGCAATGTGGATGGAGAGGTTATTATGTACGCCGATACCCTCACAAAATCTATGCAGGCCGCTATTCATGAGACCCAGCGGCGGCGTAAAATACAAACTGAATATAACCTGAAACACCACATCACCCCGGTCTCAATCAAAAAGGAAATTGATAGCGGGCTGGGACGCCTCTGTGGGGCCGACTATTATACCGTGCCGTTAACGCTTGAGCCAAAGCCTGAATATGAAACGCTTACGCTGGAGGAATTAGAGCAACAGATGATGCAGGCGGCGGAAAGGCTGGACTTTGAACAGGCAGCCTGGTTAAGAGATAAGATTACAGCTATAGAGGAAAAGCAAAGATCGAGCACAGGTAAGGGCGCAAAATAGTAAAGGTACACTTGATTATTCCTACAATTTCTTCAAGCGGGCCTGGCGCTGGCGGTCTCGTTTAGAGCGGCGATAGGCGGTTCCCTTCTTTTTGGTGGTAATCGGTTTATCGTATTCATCGTCCTCATCCCCACAATCGTCTGCTTGAGCGCTGAGTTTTAATTTATCCTCAAATCGACCGGACGATATGACGGTAGCCCCATAACCGGTAACAATGTCGGCCAATTCTCTGTCAGAGGTTACCACTATAGCCGATTCCCGCAATTTTTCGGCCAGTCGTATTATTACATCATCCGCTAGCTCTCCTGAGCGGGAGTAAATAATATCAATGCCATTTACCCGGTCTCGCTGCTCGGTAGGCCAGCCCCCTTTGCCCCCGTCGAAAACCACTAAAACAGAATGCTTCTTATCCTTTTTGTATTGGTTTAAGCTATGCATCAACTCGGCCCGGGCCATGGTCAAGTCTTTATTGCCCGGGCGATGCCATTTAGGAGAGCTATAGAGCAGGTTATAGCCGTCAACTACGATTTTTATGGCCACCTGTTCCTCCTGTGTCAGGGTGCTTGTTTGGGGGTTTCTGCAACGTCTCATGGGCTTCGCTGACGCCTTTGACGCTGCTTAAATTTGTATAATGGTCGGCGGCATATATGAGTTGGATGGCGGTATTGGTATCCGGGCCGATTACTTCTACTCTCACCCCCATATACCCCAAGGCCTCCACCAGACGCACAAAGTCGCCGTCACCGGTAACCAATACCACCACATCTACTGCCCGGCCTAAAGTTATGGCGTCGATGGCAAATTCCAGATCCATATTACCCTTAATACTCCCATCCGGCATGCGGCGGATGGGCTTGCTTACCACACGATACCCCAGGTGGCTTAAGGCCCGCATGAAATTGTGCTGCCCCTCATCCTCCGGGTCATAACTCATAAAAGCAGCGGCTCTAATCAGTTGATGCTTATGCGTAACGTGTTTTAATAGTGCATCGTAATTAATCTTACCAAATGTTTTCCATATATTTTGTACATCGACAAACATAGCTACTTTTTGCATAATATGTGCCTCTTCTATTTTGTTTAAATTTTTCAACTACAGGAAAATATATAATAAAATTTACCAAAAACCTTAGCCGACAAAAGTGGCTTATCAGTGACACTCTGGTCAGGTAAAATCGGGGGCACTGCCCCGAGGGTCACTGACCCGAGTGTCCCCGACACCTTTATCTGACTGTAATATTTTATGTACTCGATCAATATCTGCCGCTGTATCCACCCCCCAACTATCGTAATGGCTTGCTACAACCTTAATTTTATACCCGTTTTCAAGTACCCGCAACTGTTCTAACTGTTCTAACCGCTCCAACTTCGACGGTTCAAGTTTTGGCCAATCTTGTAGAAAATCCCAGCGGTAGACGTACAGTCCGATATGTTTCCAATAAGTGGTTTTTTGCACATCACAGGCAGCTGCCCTATCATAAGGGATGGGGTACCGCGAAAAATAAAGCGCATAATCATGCTTATCGGTTACCACCTTTACCACATTGGGGTTATGCAGCTCGTCCGGGCTTTCCAGGGGGTATTTCAGCGTGACCATAGGGCACGCTTCACCCTCCAGCAAAGGAGCCACTGCCTGGGTAATCATTTCCGGCTTAATAAGCGGTTCATCCCCCTGGACGTTAACAATTATATCAGCCGACAATCCAGCCCCCGCTTCGACTATCCGGTCTGTGCCCGATTGGTGGTGAGGCGAGGTGAGCGCTGCCCTTCCCCCAAAAGCCCTAACAGTGCGTAAAATACGCTCATCATCGGTGGCCACCAGCACCTCATCCAATACTTCAGCCTGTATGGTGCGTTCATATACCCATTGAATCATGGGCTTACCCAAAATGGGCGCCAGCGCCTTCCCCTGAAAGCGGGTAGAGGCGTAGCGCACGGGGATAATCGCGGCTACTCGCATTACATTACCAGCCACGGTTGGGGCAGGAACATATTTCCATAAATCTTAAAGGTATACCGATCGCTCATACCGGCGATAAAATCGACCACTAACTGTGCCTTATCAGTCGATTCTCCGTGTTTTGTTTCAATGGGCATTTTTTCCGGGTATTCCAAAAATAAATGGTATAGCTCATCAATTATTTTAGAAGCCTTTCTGAATTCATCATGGGTTTGAGCATTATAATAAACCCGCTGGGTTAAGAAACTGCGCAGCTCTTCGGTAGCTTGAATCACCTCAGAACTCATACTTAAGCAAGGCAGTCTGTCTTGACTGGCATAAATTGCGTCGCAGACCATGGTATTAATTCGCTTAGCATGTGTATAACCCAGCACATCCAGGCAGTCTTGCGGTAAATCTTGTGCGCTAATTATACCGGCCCGCAGGGCATCATCAATGTCGTGGTTGACGTAGGCAATGGTATCGGCAATTCTTACTATTTGCCCCTCCAAGGTTTGATTCTGCTGTGCGTCTTCTTCGGGAAACATGGCCCCGAAACCTTTGGAATGTTTAAGGATTCCCTCCCGAACCTCATGGGTCAGGTTTAACCCCTTACCATTTCGCTCCAGCAGATCCACCACCCGCAGACTCTGCTCCTCATGCCTGAATCCACCAGGATGTATCTTGTTTAATACCGCCTCACCAGCATGTCCAAACGGGGTATGTCCCAAATCGTGTCCCAAGGCAATGGCTTCCGTCAAATCCTCATTTAGTCGTAATGCCTTAGCAATTGTGCGGGCAATTTGGGATACCTCCAAGGTATGGGTTAGTCGAGTGCGGTAATGATCCCCGGTGGGCGCCAGAAATACCTGAGTTTTATGCTTAAGCCGCCGGAATGACTTGCAATGAATAATGCTGTCTCTATCATGTTGATATACCGGTCGAATAGCACACCTTGGAGCCTCAAACAGCCGACCCTTGGATGTGGCGCTAAATGTGGCACAAGGGGCAAAGATAAGCCGCTCTTGCTCCTCCAGCATTGCACGAACATTCATATGATTCAACATGATAGATTGTCAACAGCAATAAATATCAACTTGACATTTGATAGCATAATCAGGCCCGGATGTCAAGCTAAGCTTACCTATATAGGGTTTTACAACACAGGTCTTACAACTCATATTGACAATAACCTATAATATATGAAATACTATTACATTAGTTATCATGTTGCAAGATTTAGTTACCTGATCTATTCATAAATTTAGTCTGGGTTTGCAAGACATCCCCCGTGAGATAAGGTTCATTAGCCAACGTCCAATAAAGCTATGTTTGCCCGAGGCGGCTGATCAGGAAGCTGATAAATTTATAATTTTCAACTAAATGTAGATTTGCCCAGGACCAAATGAAAACCACCAAACAACTATTTATCATGCTGATAATGCTTAGTGTATTAATGTTTGCTTATGCCCCTTTAAGCTTGGCCGGCATTCAGGGGGCAGATCAGGGCATAAAAGAAATTGTGTCCCAGGTACATTCAAGCTTTCCAGTCCTTGAATTATATGTAATTTCAGTGGATAAGGATAAGGTTATTTTAGAAAAGGATGCAGCCGGCAAGATCAGGCCTGGCGTAGAGCTGCATCTGTTCAGGGAGGGAGAAGAATTTACTCATCCATTAACCGGTAAGAAATTGGGACGTTTTGAGGAGCCCCTGGGCAATCTCAGAGTAATCAGCGTAAAGGAAAATTATGCTGAAGGGAAAATAATTTCAGCCGAACCTGGCGCGGCTATTAAACGGGGAGACAAAGCTCGTATTACGGCTACCAAAATAAAGCTTGCCATATTTCAAGTTATAAACTTAAGCGCAAAAGATATAGATGAAGAAAGCCTGACCTACCAGTTGATTGACCAGTTGGAGGAAACTAATCGCTTTGAAATCGTTCAGATGGGCGAGCTGATTACGGTGCTGGATAAACTCAATGTAACCGATTACCAACAATTGGCTGATGATTCGATTGTCAAGAAATTGGGGCAAATGTTAGGCATCAGGGGGATCGTGGCCACCCAATTGCGGGAGATTGATAACAAGCTGATCCTTGAGGCCAAATTGCTTTCAGCCTATACCGGAACCCCTATTTCCAAAACCAGTGTGGTGCTGACTGGTGTTACTCCGGGATATGCCTCAAGTAAGCCGGTACTGCCTGCTTTGCCTGTACCCAAAGGGGGGAAACTGGATTTAAGCCGGGGCGGGATGTATTCAGAAGCAAGAGGCTGGACATGAGTATTCGCTCGCTGGCGGTAGGAGATGTAACCGGAAATGGGCAGAATGAAATTGCGGTTACCGATGGGGAGCAAGTGACTATTTTTAGTCTAAGTGGGACTCGGTTAGTCAAGTTATGGAGTGAACCCCGTGCGAATTACGAGCACTTAAGTATAGACATTGCCGACATTAACCATAATGGTACATCTGAAATATTTGTAACTAACCTGACCCAGACCCAATTGCGTTCGTATGTACTGGAATACCATAGAGGAGAATATAAAAAAATTAGTGATGCCCTTAAATATTTCTTGCGCGTATTGGATATGCAGGATGGTCGTCAGTTGGTGGGGCAGCGGATGGGTGTTTCTCAGGCCTTTTATGGGGATTTGAGTCAATTGGCATGGAATGCGGGAAAATACACCAGTGTTCGAAAGCTAAAAGTGCCGCCAGGTATATCTATCTACGGCTTTGCCAGCGGTGATGTGAATAATGACGGCCAGCCGGAGGTGATACAAATAGATGACTTTGACCGCTTAAGGGTTTATGCGCCTGATGCCGGACTGCAATGGAAAAGCAGTGGACATTATGGGGGATATAACCTTAATTTCCAGCATATCCCGCGCAATGTGTTCTCAG
>JAJRUU010000215.1 GCA_024277605.1 bacterium | reverse complement strand
GCCAGCCGCCCCAAGCTTAAAGTCGGTATCTGCGGCGAGCATGGGGGTGATCCAAAGTCGGTGGAGTTTTGCCACCGTATCGGGCTAAATTATGTCAGCTGCTCACCCTATAGAGTGCCGATTGCCAGGCTGGCGGCTGCTCATGCTGTGCTTACAGAAAACAAGTAGTTTTTACCTATAGATAAATAAAGGAGTGACATGCAAGGCAAGACCCCATCTAATCCAACAGTGTGCTTAAAGACCAGTCTGGGGGATATTACCTTGGCGCTGTTTGCCGATAAGGCGCCCATTACGGTTGAAAACTTTATCTCTTATGTTGAGAGTGGCTTCTTCAATGATACCATCTTCCATCGGGTTATTAATAATTTCATGATCCAGGGGGGAGGCTTTACCGCTGATATGACACAAAAACCCACTCAAGCGCCGATTAAGAATGAGGCTGCCGCTGATTTAAGCAATGTCTATGGCACCATAGCCATGGCGCGCACCGGTGTAGTAGACAGCGCAACCGCTCAGTTCTTCATTAATGTTAAGGATAATCTATTCCTGGATCATAAGGATGATACCCCGCAAGGTTTTGGTTATGCGGTGTTCGGTAAGGTAATAGCCGGGATGGATGTGGTTGATAAAATAAGACAGGTAGAAACCGGCACAAAAGATATGCACGACGACCTTCCGGCAGAGGCTGTGATTATTGACTCTATCGAGCTGATTAACTAGACAGTTTGCCTTCCTTATACCAAGTTGCAATCAAACATATACTAAATGGGTAGGGAGGGCTTTAGCCCTCCGCTCTTTGGTCGGCCTAAAGGCCGACCTACCCGAGTGAGAAATTAGTATCATTTTGAATGCAACTTGATGAACTCGTAAAAAGTCGAAAAACACAGATTATTGTCATTCCCGTGTAAATGGGAATCCAGTATTTTCCGATAGTTAAAATCAGGATGGATTCCCGCTGGAGTTTACCCTTGCGAAAGCAGGGGCGGGAATGACGACTTTTTACGAAACCATCAACTTGGCATTATAGGTTTTTCTATCGCAAGCATTCCAATCCAATAGTTGTAGCTAAATTATGGCAGTTTATCCCCGTATAGTAATTGCCGGTACTCGTAGTGGGGTGGGTAAGACCACGCTAAGTATCGGCATTATGCGCGCCCTCGCCCAGCAAGGCCTGAAAGTCCAACCCTATAAAACCGGCCCCGATTATATCGATCCCACTTATCATAAGCAGGCTACCGGTATGCCAAGCCGCAATCTGGATAGCTGGCTGCTTAGCCGGGAGGCTATACTGGAGCTGTTTGAGCATGCGGCAGCAACGGCTGATATAGCGGTAATAGAAGGGGTGATGGGCTTATATGACGGTAAGCTGGGGGGTGAGCAATTAGAATCCAGCCAGGCGGGCAGTACGGCCCAGTTGGCCAAGATATTGGATGCTCCGGTAATTTTGGTGTTGGATGCCGGTAAAATTGCCGGTAGTGCAGCGGCGATTGCCTTAGGTTATAAGGAGTTGGATAAGGGGGGCAGACTGGCGGGGGTTATTTTAAACCGGATTGGAAGCCAGCGGCACTATTTACAACTAAAGCAGGCAATAGAAAAATACGCCGAGCTGCCGGTGTTGGGCTGCCTTTATCGGGATGAAGCGTTACATATACCGGAACGTCACCTGGGATTAATTCCGGCTGAAGAGCAGGAGTATAACGCCTTCAGGGATGAATTAGCTCAGCAGATAACCGCCGGGATAGATATTGAGAGTATAATAAAAATTGCTGATGAAGCGGGGGCATTGCCGCATTTTGAGCCTGCTATTTTTAGCCTGCCGCCGGATAAGCCAAGGGTTAGAATCGGAGTAGCCCAAGACAAAGCCTTCAGCTTTTATTATCAAGACAATCTGGATATACTGGCGCATCTGGGGGCGGAGTTGGCTTTTTTTAGTCCACTGAAGGATGACGATTTACCGGCTAATATCGCTGGATTGTATCTAGGCGGCGGCTTTCCGGAAGTATTTGCGGAACAATTAGCTGGGAACGTTGCGTTAAAGCAGGCTGTAAACCAGGCGAGCGCTGCTGGAATGCCGATATATGCCGAATGCGGTGGATTGTTATATCTGACTAAGGGCATAATAGATGGTGACGGTAAACAATATCCCATGCTGGGTTTGATCGAGGCCCAATCACGGGTGCAAAAGAAACGCCAAGCGCTGGGCTATGTGGATATTAAGGTTTTAAGGGATAATATCTTAAGCAAAAAAGGGGATAGTTTACGGGGGCATGAATTCCACTGGTCGAGCCTGGAGGGGATTAGTGACAACAGCCATGCTTATGAGCTACGCTCTTCCCGGACGATAAAACCACGGACTGAGGGCATCGTTCAGGATAACCTATTGGCTTCTTATGTACATCTACATTTCGCTTCCTGCCCTAAGCTAGCTGAGAATTTTATTGATCGGTGTGTTGAATATGACAGGTAAAATTGATAAATTTGTTGGTTTTTAACACATGTTATAATAATATCAACTTATACAAAAAACCATGGAATATTATTGACAATACTTTTTTTGTGCGCTATAAATCAGGTAAATTACCAGCTTGTAATAAAAGAATAAAATTGATATAGTAAAATTAATGATCTCATCCTTATATATTAAGAGAAAATAATGAAACAAAAGTGGCTGCTCTGTCTATGCTTAATCTCAATTCTGGGTTGTCTTACTAACAAACCGCAAGTTACCGATCAGGTAACTGACGAGGAAGGCCCCCGGTTAAAGATTGTTGATTTGATTGATATAGGTGAAGTAGAACAGGGAAAAACTGTTGAACATCTGGTCAAGTTCAGCAACGCCGGTTCGGAAGATTTGAAGATTGATGAGGTGCAGGCTTCTTGCGGCTGTACTGCGGTGGTGCTTAGCTCAAATGTACTGGCCCCAGGAGAAGAGGGCGAGCTTAAAATCACTTTAGATACCTTTGCTAAAAAGGGAGAGATTAGCAAGACCATTACCTTCTTTTCAAATGATTATTTAATGCCTGAGAAAATAATTAAACTGGTAACCATGGTTAAGGCTCCCCCCCATCCCCAATTTGACGCGGGGGAAACCCTTTTTTCCGGTCACTGCCGTAGTTGTCACGTAGATAAAGGAAAAGGGCTAATCGGAACCTCCCTTTATCTGGGCATATGTTACCAGTGCCATGGGGTCGATGGAGAGGGTAACAGCGCAAGAGCGCTGAGTGACCCTGACTATTTGAAAAATGTCGATGAAGCATATTTATACAAATGGATCGCAGAAGGTGAACGTGGTACGGCGATGCCCGGATATAGCGATAAGCATGGAGGCCCGCTTTCTGAGCGGCAACTAAACTCTTTGGTTGAATTTATCCTGGAGTGGCGTTAATCTCGAGTTAAACACCCTGGATGGTGCAGCCAGGATCATCTGGAAGTTAGTGAAAAAATAGCGACAAACCGAAGGCATAAGTACCCGGTATATAAACCGTAGATGAGGTTGTCATGCCCTATAAGGTGCTGGATAAGCAAAGCTATAAATCTTTTGTAGCGAATTTGGCGGCAGGAGAGCCGGTAATTGCTCCGGTACCCAAAGAAAACCGCTTCGCCTTATCCCGTATAACAAAACCGGATCAACTAGCTGATCCTGAAGCATATATTCCCACCCTCTTACCCCACAAGAAGCGCCTTTTTCCCGCTAAAGAAAACATAGTTAAATTTAAATTGGGAACCCAACCTGAGCTTACCCCCCAACTGGAGGCGGCTCCACTGGTATTCCTGGAGGTAAGGCCCTGCGATATAAACGGTATTCGTCAGTTGGACATGTTTTTTCTCGATGATATCAAAGATGAGCATTATGCTCGGCGCAGGGAAGCGATAAGCGTTATTGGGCTGGATTGCAGCGAGCACTGTGATGAGCACTGTTTTTGCGAGAGTGTGGGCGGCCTGGGGGTTGACAAGGGGTATGATTTGTTTTTCAGTGATCAGGGGAAATATTATATAGTCAGTATCGGGACGCAAAAAGGGGCTGATTTGCTTGAAAAATACGCTTTACCCCAGGAAGCCTCCGAGGAATTAATCGCCGCCTACAAACGGGTGCAAGCCCAAAAACTATCCCAGTTCCCCCGGCGCTTAAAGGGTGATTTGTACAGTATTCCGCTGCTCCTCACCGGGAGCTATGACAGCCCGCTGTGGGCGGAATTGGGAAAAATTGACCTGGCCTGCGGGGCCTGCAATGTCACCTGTCCCACGTGCAGTTGCTTTGATGTATTAGACAAAATGGAGCTTGACCTGGTTTCCGGAGAGCGCCTGCGCAGGTGGGATGGCTGTATGCTTCAGGATTTTGCTTTGGTTGCCAGTGGAGAAAACTTCCGCACCGAGCGGGCACAGCGGGTGCGGCATCGCATCTACCGCAAGTTTAAATATCAAATGCAGAAACATGGAGAGCCCTTCTGTGTGGGTTGCGGGCGTTGTATCCGCTCCTGCCTGGTGGGGATAAACCCTTATGAAATATTAAATCGTTTGTTTGAAGAGGCCGAAAAAACCAACCGGGGGGGTCAGTGACCCCGGGCCTGGATTAATTATGCGATGAGCCGTTTGGCTAACAATCGCCCCTGCCCTTCTTACGGAGGGAGGCGGGGCTTGGTGTTTTTTGGCAAATATCTTTATATAATTCCCTATATAGGAACAAACGCATGAGACCGGCTCAGTTGCATCCGCAAAGCATTTATACGCCTAAGATGGCACGCATAGTTAAGACTCGATCGCTTACCGACACCGAATGCCTGTTGCGCCTGCAATTTGTGGATGGCAGTTCTTTGGGGCATCAAGCGGGTCAGTTTGTGTAGGTATCGGTTTTGGGAGTGGGGGAGGCCCCGCTCACCATTACCTCGCCGCCGCAGCAGCAAGATTATTTTGAAATATGTGTGCGCCGGGCAGGTAATGTCACCAGTGCCTTGCATAAATTAAGCGCAGGGGAAATGCTGGGGATTCGCGGGCCGCTGGGGCGTGGCTTTCCGATGAAGACGTTTAGTGGGCAGAATTTGTTGATTGTGGCCGGTGGAATCGGGCTTATTCCTTTGCGGCCGGTGATTGAACATGCCATGAGCCAGCGGGAGTCGTTTAAGGATATTACCATCCTGTATGGGATAAAGCATCCTGATGAACGGCTTTTTCTGGATGATTTGGCTGCCTGGGAAAAGCGGGATGATGTGGATTTTCGGCTTACGGTAGATCGCCCGGTGGACGGTTGGGATGGTCATGTAGGGGTGATAACCACCTTTTTTTCAGAACTGAATATTGATCCATTAAATACTATCGCCATCATTGTAGGCCCGCCTATAATGTATAAGTTTGTTTTATTAGGACTTTCGCATAAGGGCTTTGCTGATCAGAAGGTTTTTATGTCGTTTGAACGCCGGATGAAATGCGGGGTGGGCAAATGCGGGCACTGCCAGATCAATGGGGTACTCACCTGCCAGCAGGGGCCGACCTTCTCCTATGCCGAAATCAAGGATCTGCGTGAGGCGATAGAGTAAACAACAAGTTTACACAGGATAAGCTGTTTTTCTTGTGTGGTTTTTGTAGTAAATATACGTTTAAAGGTTTAAACACAAATGAAACCCAAGGTTGCCTTTTTCGATTTTACCGGCTGCGAAGGCTGTCAGCTGCAAGTGATCAGTCTTGGTGATGAGCTGTTGCAGGTGCTGGGGCTGATTGAGATTGTTAATTTCAGAGAGGCCATTAGTGAGAAGCGTGATGATTATGAGGTTGCCATTATTGATGGATCTATATCTACCGAGGAAGATCTAGTCCGCATTAAAACAATTCGCCAGCAGGCCCAGGTGATTATCACTATTGGAGCTTGTTCGTCTCTGGGTGGGATTAATTGCATCAAGAATTTTTATTCCAAGGAATTTTTGTTAAAAGAGGTATACGGGGAGCAGGCGCATTATTTCGACACCATCCCCGCCCGGCCCATCTGGGCTGAGGTGCCGGTGGAATATCAGGTGCGTGGTTGCCCGATTGATCAGGGGGAATTTTTAAAGGTTATTACTGCCGTACTTACCGGACAGGAACCGCTGATACCCAACTATCCGGTATGTATGGAATGTCGCAGCAAGGGCAATGTGTGTATGTTCGATAAG
>JAJRUU010000214.1 GCA_024277605.1 bacterium | reverse complement strand
GGAAATCGCCGATGAGATGGAGTTATCGGTGGCTCAGGTGTCCCATTTGATGGAGTTATGCCAAGCTCCCGTATCATTAGAACTTGAGATTGGCGAAAAAGAGGGAAACTCTCTGATGGATATCATGGAAGATCAACAAACAGATTCACCTGTTGATCTCATTTCCAGAAAAAGGAGAGCAACGCTTATCAATCGCCTGCTTGGGCAACTGAATCAGCAAGAGAAAGATATTATTTGCAGCCGTTTCGGGTTGGAAGATGATGAGCCACAAACCCTTGAAACTATCGCTCAAAAACACAGCTTAACCCGTGAGATAATCCGACAGATTGAAGATGCCGCCTTAAAAAAATTGTGGCGCTATCTCTTGCGGAATGACCTGCCGTTTTCGGAATTGCTATAATTTACCCAAACAAATTAACATCTTATCATTTTACCTACATAAATAAGGCGCTTCACCCGATCTATTCATAAATTTATACCAGACCTGCCAGACTCATTGTTGGATGGGAGCTTAAAGCCAACGTCCCTGACCCGAAAAATTCGGGCTTTATTAGCTTACTTGCCCAGTCTGGAATTACGGTTTTTTAGGATAATCAGGTTGGGGGTTTGACTGATAACTTTAAACTTTTTATAATATTGAGAGTTGGGGTTAGGTAGTTCTTTCATCAAGTTTTGATCAATATTTCCATAACCTCGCTGTCCCAGCGGAAGTGTAGACACCACATAATCTACATCATCATGAAACTTTACCCACGATATATATAGCTCATCGCGTGCCGCAAAAAACCAGAGTAATTGTCCACTGGCCATAACCGAGGCATCGGGTTCAATGATAGATAGCTGCTCTATTATCTTTGAGGTATCAACATTCTTTTGCTTGTAATAGTATCTTTTATCCGCTGCCAGCACGTTTTTATTGTAATCTGCGAAATTATATACTACACCTAGCGCCAGAATGGTAAAAATAAGACTCTTTAAATATATATTCTGATTAGATTTAACCAAAAGCCAGCTTATGCTATAGATAATTCCCGCAAACATGAAAGGCACTACGACTGCCCAATGCCAGGCAGCAAATATTGAGTGGTAGTCCGGCATGAGCGCATTCATAACTAACTGGGGCAAACAAACCCAAAATATTGGATGTCCTAAAGCCAAAAAACCTGCTGGGGTTAAAATACGCAAAACATGCTTCCATTCCAAAACAGAAATGTTTGACAATATTTTGCCCGGATGTAACAGCATGTTAACCAGAACCTCCCTGGCGGTTGTCCCGAAATCCCGAAACCAATAAAATGAGCTGGATTCTCCAAATTGCCCACCTGCATGGAATTTATAAATAATCATTCTTACCCCGATTATGTAATAACTCACCGCCAGGATTAGGCAAAAGACACCGAATCGCCATCGCTTACGATCAAAAATCAGACAATATAGTCCAAACATGAAGGTAATCATGATCATGTTATGCTTAGTAAGCAGTGCGAACAGTAAACTTACACCGGCCCATATATAGTTGTCTTTTTCCAGAAAATAGAACATGGCAAAAAACGCAAGCATAAAAATGGTTTCCACTCGGAAACCGAACTTTTCAAATGATTCAAATGTAGCTGGGTTAAAAAAGTAGATGCCGGTAATTAACAACGCCAAGCCTTTACTTTTGAGCACTCGTTCAGCTAATAAATACAGGGGAATGGCCGCCAGAGAAACAATCAAGGCCTGGATTATCAGGAAAGGCACAGCGGATGAGGTAAAGAAAAACAGAGGAGAAAACAGCCCTAATGTCAGCATTAATTGCCCGCTTAAAAAATTGTGCGGGTAATACGGTATACCATTTTCCTGGCATGAAACGGTGAAGGGTGTTCCATGTAATATGGACCAGGAAATTTGCAGCATAGCAGCCGAATCAGTAGGCTCCTTCATTTCCAGGTAAATATACCTTTGGTATAAGCAGGACAGGGTTATGCTAAAGTAGATTACAACCGATAAACACAATATGACTGTAGCGGGATGAATTTTTTTTATAGTTTTTTTTAGTCCATTCAGAGGCTGATCTGATTTGACAGCTTTTTTTTCAGCCGAAACTGCATGAGCGGATTTTTTTTTGGTTTTTTTTGATTTAGTCACCGGGTTACCTTATGAATTAATAATTGCTTTAAAGATCAGCCTTTTTTGGCAAAAACCCAAGGGATATAAAGCTATTGGGTATCAGTAGTGTCCGCTCCAAGTTTTTGCACCAGCGGCAAAATGTCTCTTAGTTCTCTCTCCCCCAAGGGAGAGGAAAAACAAGGAATATTGTGTTAGAAACTTACCGCAATTATTGACTTTTACCGTGTGCAAAAACTTGGAGCGGACAACGCCGATTGGGTGTCCTATTATATAGTAATTCGACACGCAGTTCAATCTCCATTAAACCTGAGTCGTGGACAGTTTTAGGTTAAAGGTTCCAGTAAGGGGAGCCAGACTGTTTTTAGTATTGTATCTCCCAGGTATTTTAGAGCATTCATACCAACCCTGAAGATGCTGAACCCCACTTGTCCTTTTCTGCCATT
>JAJRUU010000213.1 GCA_024277605.1 bacterium | reverse complement strand
GGCTTACCTTTGCTACCCTCATTACTTTGTTTTTAGTACCCTCACTGTATCTCATCCTAAACGACATCAAGCGCGCCACCCACTGGCTTATTTTTGGTGATTTCCCCTCCCCCGAACAGGTCGAACCATACGCCTTCAAAGACTTCACCCAATAACCCGACCCCCGACCAGTCGGGTTTAATTATTCTCCACTCAGTTTATCCCACACGAAGTCTACCCCAAAATAGCCGTTCTGGCTAAAATGCTGCATTAAAAAATACCCTCCATTATATCCCTATAGGTATATTTCAATGGTGCACGCTTGCCCTGACACGTCAGCTATGCCATAATTTTGCAAATTAGTAGTGCTTGGTTTAATGGCTTTATATAAGCTGGGTTATTTCGGCTATTGTTTTGATAAGATGAGGATAATTTCCAATTATGCAGGAGGGTGCTCTCTTTTTAATCCCTTGGTATGTAACTTGCTAACTAGCTTACGGTAGGTGCCTCTAGCCTATCAGAAACAAGGAGATTTCTATGAAATGTATCAAGCTATCCTTAACATTATTCCTGATCTCTATCCTCACTCACCCCATGCTGGTTGAAGCCGGGTCAAAAACCATCACCAATGAAAAGGATGGGGCACAGATGATCTTGATCCCGGCCGGTGAGTTCACCATGGGCAGTAATGAATGGTATAACGACGAGCGCCCGCCACACAAGATTTCCATAGGCGATTTCTACATTGACAAATATGAGGTAACAAATACCCAGTACAAAAAGTTCGTTCAGGAAACTAATCATAATGTACCATCAAACTTCACTGACCCTGAGTATGACCTATGGAAACAAGATGGGGTTTTCGATAAAGATAAGTTACCTGACGGCGACATAGTCAAGAAGCTGCTGGATGCAAAAATAATCAACCCTTATAATGGGGGCATTATTTCGGTTTACTTTGACAAAGAGATTCGCTATGAGCAGCAATTGAAAAAACGTCTTAAAGAAGCCGGGGTTAAAGAAGAAGAAATAGTGCTAACCCTTTGGCGAAAGCATCATCATGGCGCCTTTCCGGCTGAGATTGCCCAACAACCAGTTGTGAATGTCGCCTGGGAGGATGCTGTGTCTTATTGCGAGTGGGCCGGAAAAAGGCTGCCCACTGAGGCTGAATGGGAAAAGGCGGCTCGGGGCACCGACCAGCGGCGCTATCCATGGGGAGATGAAAAACCGGATGCGGGACGCGCTCACTTTGCCAAACAGTGGGAGGGACCTACCAGTACTTATCTCAACGTTAACTCCCTGGAGCAGGGGGCATCTCCGTATGGGGCGTTCCAGCTGTCGGGGAATGTCTGCGAGTGGGTGGCCGACTGGTATGATCCGCATTACTATAAAAACAGTCCGCAGCAAGACCCGAAGGGACCGGATACGGGAAACTATCGGGCTATTCGCGGCGGCTGTTATATGAGTCCGGCGTTTTATCTGCGTTGCAGCGACCGGGATTATGATATGCCCAATGATCGCAACAACCGCCTCGGCTTCCGCTGTGTCCGGGGGTCGTAGACCCCTTTTTTGGGTCGTAGACCCCTCTTCTGTCGGTTAAGCGGCAGTCTCTTGCAGCCGCCTAATATGTTCAGATACCGATTCGGCTAAGGCGGGCAGGTTATAACCACCCTCTAACACCGAGACTATACGGCCTGCGCAAACATCATCGGCCAGTCGGCATACAATGTCAGTCAGCCGGCCAAAGCCTTCACTGCTTAGCTGCATAGAGGATAGTGCATCATCCAGGTGAGCATCGAATCCGGCTGAGATCAGGATTAACTCAGGCTTAAAGGCTAACGCCGCCGGGAGCAACTGCTCTTTAAATGCGGCGATATATTCCGCATCTCCCTGCCCACCCGCAAGCGGCACATGCAGGCTGGCGCCCTGGCCCTCATCACTACCGACCTCATCCGCCCGCCCGGTTCCCGGATAATGCGGGTATTGGTGGATACTAAAATAAAACACCGAGGGATCACGCTCAAAAACTGCATACGTACCGTTGCCATGATGCACATCCCAGTCAATGATCAATACCTTGTTTAATCCATGCATCTTTTGTGCATAGCGGGCGGCAATGGCTACATTATTAAACAAACAAAAGCCCATGGCCTGCTCAGGCAGCGCATGGTGTCCCGGAGGACGCACGGCGCAAAAAACATTATCCGCCTCACCCTGCATCACCGCATCCACCGCAGCCAGCGCCCCACCTGTCGCCAGACAAGCCACCTCATATGATTCATGCGATATCTGGGTATCTGAATCCAGCATCCGCACCCCCTGCCGACAGCTATCTTTAACCATGCCGATATAATCTAAACTATGCACCAGAGCCATCTGCTCGATATTCGCAGGATAAGGCGTGATGGATAAAAGCTGCTTTAGTTGCCCGCTCTGCTTGAGATAATCTACAATGGCGGTCAGCCGCTTGGCGCTCTCCGGGTGAAACTTGGTTCTATGCTTTAAATACTCAGCCGAATATACAAAACCGGTACGCTTCATAGACTACTCCTTAACTGGTTGACCCGCATATATGCTCATGTTATTATAACTATATAATTTGTATTACAACTTTTCAACCCGAATAACAGGATATTTCAGGATAATTATGCACCATCACCTGTTTTGCTCTGACAGCGAAGGCCCGTTGTGTCTTAATGACAATGCCTTTGAGCTGGCGCAAGTATTTATCCCCCAGGGAGATAAGCTGTTTGCTATGCTCAGCGCCTATGATGATTATTTAGCGGATATTGTAAAACGCCCCGGCTATAAGGCGGGTGATACGCTCAAACTCATTTTACCCTTCTTAAAGGCCTATGGCGCAACCAATCAGGCAATCGAGGATTACTCCAAGCAGGCGGTAGCCTGGGTGCCTGATGCCAAAGAGTCTCTGAAGTATATTAAAGCCCGCTTTAAGGTAGTCATTATTACCACCAGCTATGAGCAGTTTGCTCGCCCCATGTATCGGCAAGCAGGTATCCCTGAAGAAAATATCTACTGCACCGCCTTAGACCTGGATGGTTATAACGTACCGGCCCAAGAGATAGAGTGGATAAAGAAATTGGCCCTGGAGATGCTGGCAATGCCACCTTTGATATTAGATCAGCCATTATCGAAAGATACAAAAGCCGCTATCAAGCGCCTGGAGGAAATTTTCTGGCAAGAGATATGGGGTGGTAAATGCGGGCGGCTCTTACAAGGCGTGGAGGTCATGGGCGGACAGATGAAGGCTCAAGCTATCCGGGATAGCATTAAGCAAACCGGGCTAAATTTAGAACAGGTAATGTTTGTGGGTGACAGTATTACCGATGTGGAAGCCTTTAAGCTGGTACGCCAGGCCGGGGGAGTGAGTATCTCCTTTAACGGCAATGCCTATGCTCTGGCGGAAGCTGAATTTGCCTGTATATCCCCTACCGTTTATACCACTGCGGCCATGGCATATGCTTTTGCCTGGAAGGGACGCTATCAAGTACATGAACTAGCCCAGGACTTAAATGAAACCGCTTTAGCTAAATCCGGTGTACCGAAAGATTTAATCCAGCACGTATTTTCCGGCCACTCTTCCCCTCCCCTACTAGAGATTATCACCCCGGATAATCGACAGGAACTGATTGAAAAAAGCCAACACATGCGTAAAGTATTAAGAGGTGAACAAATAGGCGCCTTAGGCTAAGGGGGGAACAAGTTCCCGGGGCATAGCCCCTTTTATAAAGGGAACATGCCTTTATATTAAAAATTAGGGTGATTTTATGCAAAAAGCTTATAATTCAACGGGATGTTGCTCAAAGCAAATTATACTTGTTTGTGTCATTGCGAGAAGCGTAAGAGACGAAGCAATCTATCGAAATGTCAACAACTTGAGATTGCTTCGCTAACGCTCGCAATGACATGATTTTGCATGAAATGGTTTGGGCAACACCCCGTCAAGACCTGACACTATATGTTTTGCTCAGTGAAAGTAAGACCGTATGCAGAATAAATCTATCAACAAAAACATATTTATCGACACATGTATATTTGAAAAACATGGATATTGCTTTGATCATCCTACGTTAACTGCTCTTGTTGAAATGCAGAAAAAAGTCCCCATATCAGTTTATACAACTGATATTATTATTAGAGAAATAAAAAGCCGAGTAAAAGAAAAAATATTAGGAGCGTCCAGAGCTAAAAAAAGATTAAATAAGGAACTTAAAATTCTCAGAACACTTGATGAAAGTGATTATGGGTATTTTTTCAATAAAATAGATGTCGAGAAAGCAATTAATGATTTTGAGAATAAGTTGAAAGCATATCTACACGAGACTTCGTCTAAAGAGATTGATGTCTATTCTTTTAGTTCAAAAATTGTTTTTGATCAGTACTTTGCACATCAACATCCGTTTAAAGAAGGAAAGAATAAATATGAGTTTCCTGATGCATTTATGATTGAAGGGGTACATAATTGGTGCAAAGAAAACGATGAAAAAATTTATATGATTAGTTCTGATAAAGCCATAATAGGTTCATGTTCGGAAAATGGGCCTTTAATTTCTTTAAAATCAGTCGAAGAATTCCTAAGTATTATTAATTTTGAAAATGAGCATAGCTCTGAAATACTGGAACTTTTTAACAAGCATATTGGAGAAGTTCATAACAAAGTATCCGATGAGTTTACATCTCGTGGATTTTTTTTAGAAGATCAAGATGGGGATGTTGAGGATATTGATGTTAAAACCATTAATATTGAAGAGATCTATATACTATCCATTAGTAGTATAAATGTTATCATTGAAGCGGAAATAGAACTGGATTATTCTGCTTTTCTCACTTACGGTAATTATGATACAGCGGTATTTGATAATGAGGATGGTCTTGTTATGTTTTTGGAAAACGTTGAAAAAACAGTTGAGAAATCGTATAGGACTTTATATACCATTAAATTATTTTATGACCCTGATAATATAGATTTATTCAAGATTGTTTCAATAGATCCAACAGAGATATCTGATATAGGCATAGACTCGGAGGAATATGATGACGATTATGACTTAAAATAATAATAAACTTCCTCGTGCGGTCAAGACATTAAATTCCTAAATAACATAGACAAATCTATTAATATAGGGGGTCGTATCTCAACGGGGTGTTGCTCAAACTAGTTTAACGTATTTCTAATTGCGACATCCTATCCCAAAAGCAAAACAGTACCTTCTTATCGCCTCAAAAAAGAGAGGGCCGCTTGTTCAACAGCCCTCTCTCTGCTTCTACTTATGCCTACCCTTATTTAACCGGCACACCCACTTCCTGGCAGAATTTATCATAGCCCACTCTATGCAGGGTTTCGCCAAATCGCTCGCTGGGGTTGCCGTGTTCTATATAGAAATTAACCGTGGCATCCATTATCCGAACCATCTCTGCTTCATCCACCAGTTTAACCAACTCAACCCCTAACTCCGGGTGACGGCCGATCTTACCACCCACAAAGATAGTATGGCCGACTTTGCCCACCTTCCAGCAGCTCATGGGGCAGATCTTTATACAATCACCGCACATGTTGCATTTGTTAAAATCAAAATGCACCCCTTCGGCATCTATCCAGATACTTTTTTGGGGACAATTATCCACACATAACTCGCATTCCGAGCAAGACTCCTTATCCTCCCACTTCGGCAATACTACCGCCATAACCCCAAAATCGTTCTCCTGCGGTTTAGCACAACTGTTTATGCAGCCGGTGATGGCGAATTTAAACTTATGCGGCAATACCTTACCATAATAGCGTGCATCAACCTTCTTCCCGATACCTTCCGTATCAATCAACCCATGTGGGCAAAGAGTGTTCCCCTGGCAGGCGATAATAGTGCGTACCCGCGGGCCGCACACCCCCGGATGCAGATCAACCTTGGCCAGTTCAGCCTTCACCTCATCGATATCCTGTAGTTTAATAAAGGGAATCTCTACCCCCTGCCGGGTAGTAAGATGGACATAACCCTTGCCGTACTTTTTTGCCACCTCAGCCAGTTTCGGTAGCTGCTCGGCAGTAACCGTCCCGCCTACAATTTTCAGCCGCAGGGCAAAGTTATCCTTCTGGCTTTGCCGCATAAATCCGCCCGCCTTCAGGGCTTTATAATCAACTGCCATGATTTCCTCCTTGGGTAACAAGTTCCCTTTTTTTATACAATAAGCCGTAAATAGCGCAGACTTGTCTGCTTATTCATCAATGATCATAATTTCGCAACCGGCTTGTTCTTTGAGTTCAGCCACCGGCGAGCCGAAGATAAAGCGGGACAGGTTAGACCTCTTGCGGCGGGTAACGATGATTAAATCCGCCCGCTCTTTTTTAATTACTTTAAGGGCTGCCTCCACAAATGTTCCCTGTAAATAAAAAGATCGGAAGGGAATGTTATTATCCATCGCCTGCCGCTCAATATCGTCGATCTTTTGCCTGCCTTGTGCCAAGTATTCCTGAATTATAGCATTATGTAAATCCTCGCTGGCCTTGCCCCCTATCCAGCCTTCCTGGGTCATGTGTTCGGTAATACTGTGCGAAAGCTCATAATCCAGGACAAAAAGGATTAATAATTCAGCCTGCTCTTTACCGGCAATTTCTAAAGCAGTAGTTACGCTCTTGGGTGATTCTCTGGTAGTCGATAAAAGCAAAAGTATCTTTTTCAATTTTCTCGTCCTTATATTTCAAATAAAAATTGTCCTTAACCCAAAGATCCATGACCACAAACTAAGTACCGTCTCATAACTCATTAATACCAAGTTGCAATCAAACATATACTAAATGGGTAGGGAGGGTTTTAGCCCTCCGCCCCCCGCTCTTTGGTCGGCCTAAAGGTTGACCTACCCGAGTGAGAAATTAGTATCATTTTGAATGCAACTTGGTGTAAGAGCTAACTCCGTCGGGCTCATATTTTGAATCCCAACAATGGCCAATAAAAATAGACGCTTAGATTAAATATAACCCAGGCTACAATCTTTAACAGCAATCCAGCTTTTAGTGTATCCCGGGGTTTAACAAACCCGGAAGAAAAGGCGATTGCGGTGGCCGGAGTACCCATAGGTAAAACCATAGCCAATCCCGAAGGAATAGTCAACACCAGGGTGGCCACAATGGGATCGACCCCGAATTGCGAAGACATGCCGATAGCAATCGGCATAAGAAATGCTATCACGGCTGAATTGCTTATTGCTTCAGTTAAAAACAACGAGACAAAGGATAATGGCAAGATCAGGCCCCAAGGCGACCTCCAGCCATTATCCATTACACTTTCGGCCAGCCACTTGGCGGCGCCGGTCTTCTCCATAGCCAGCCCCAAACAGATGGCCCCTCCGTACATAAGAAATATACCCCAATTGACATCCTCCTCCACTTCCTTCCAACTCATAAGATTAAAGATAAAGGCAATAAACACAGCCCCCAGGGCAATATTGGCCAGCCCCAAAACCTGTCCCCAAAACACCCAGCAGCATATGGTGCCCAGCATCAAGGCCCCCAAAGCCTTTTCCCGGATGGATATCTTCTTTAGAACCGCTACCTTGCTAATCAGCATCTCTTTAGCCGGTGTCACATCAGTTATTTCATATGGGAAGAATTTACTGATTACCACATAGGTTAAAAACAGCATTATCAGTACGGTAGGCAGTCCAGCCAACGCCCAGGTGACAAAATCCACACTCTTTCCAGTGATTTCGTACAGAATACCAAGCGCCAGCGGCGCTCTGGCGCCACCCAGGAAAGTCGCTGTACCGCCAATAATACACCCCCAGGCCATAGCCAGAAACAAGCTTTTACCGTAATTGCTGCTTTCTCCCTTTAGTTTAAGCGCATCGGTTATTTCCGAGACAATAGGGAACATCATCGCCGCTACTGCATGGGCTGACATCCAGAATGAGGCGAACGCCGGTAAAAACAATATACTTATCAACAAAGAACGCGGTGAGCCACCGAACCTTTTTAGCACCATGAGCGCCAAACGAGTACTCAAACCTGAGCGCATCAGCGCCGAGGCCAATATAAACGATCCCAAAATGAAGAATACCGCTTTATTGCCAAATAAAGAATAGGTAAGCTTGGAATCCAATACCCCCAACAAGGGAAATAAAATTATGGCCAGCAAGCTGGTAATCATTAAGGGAATAACATTAGTAACCCAAAACACAACACAGACGAAGAAAATAGCCAAGGCTTTCATCCCCTGAGGGCTTAAGCCCGCAGGGGGAGTACTGGTAACAATCACCCCGAATATCAACCCTACCAACGCAATTACCACATAGCGATAGTTTTTAACCATCACTGCTAGCAGATTGGTTCTGGCACCTATTAAATTACTCATATGCGTATATTAACCCGAAAAATTCAGGTCATGTTATGGGCGAATCGACATTTAGTTGAAAAGTATAAATTTATCAGCTTCCTGATCAGCAGCCTCGGGCAAACAAAGTTTTATTGGACGTTGGCTTATAACCCTTACCTCGCAAGGGATGTCTTGCGAACCCAGCCTGAATTTATGAATAGGTCGGGTATTAAAAAACGTTCCTTATGGTTCAGCTGGTTACAGTTTCCGCAAGCCACCAGAGTCGCCATCCAGTATAGCATAAATAAAAATTTCATACATACAAATAACCCTAAAAAGTCGGGTCTTGTTATGGGCGAATCGACATTTAGTTGAAAAGTATAATTTTATCAGCTTCCTGATCAGCAGCCTCGGGCAAACAAAGCCTTATTGGACGTTGGCTCATGCACCTTATCTCACAAGGAGTCTGGCGAATCTAGTCTGAGTTTATGAATAGATCAGGATAAAAAGGGATAATTTCACAGCAAATTTCACTACTGTCCGGTTAATAATCGAATAAATTCAACTGGATACAACCAGATGTTTCAGTTTTTTGGTAATCACATTGCGTAAGTAGCTGATAAATATGAGGTCTCTCGAATAAAGAGATGCTCAAAATTTGCAAAATTG
>JAJRUU010000212.1 GCA_024277605.1 bacterium | reverse complement strand
TTTAAGCGTAAGTTTGCCGGAAAAACCGACTTTTGTATCAGGTTGATAATTAAAAAACGTTTGTCTGCGGATTTATTTATTAATTGCGGCTTGTTCACTATTTTTGACAACTTAAGCCCGACAGACTCCTAGATTCGCCAGACCTCTTGTGAGATAAGGTGCATGAGCCAACGTCCTGAAGAAACAGGCTGTGCCTGCCCGAATTTTTCGGGTTAGACCCGCTTATATTCATCTATGATCGCTCATATCAAAGGCCAGTTAATTTATAAATCCCCGGAAACGATAGTTGTGGATGTGGGAGGAGTGGGCTATGAACTGCTGATTCCACTCTCCACCTATTACAACTTGCCGCAAACCGGGGAAAGGGTACAGTTGCACACCTACACCCATGTCAGGGAAGACGCATTGCAGCTATATGGTTTTTGGAGTCGGGCTGAAAAGGGACTATTCGGGCAGCTCATCGGGGTATCGAAAATCGGGCCGCGCCTGGCCCGTAATATCATCTCCGGTCTGCCGACAGAGCAATTAAGGCAGGCCATAATAACCGAAGACATAGCCGCCATAACTACTATTCCCGGCATAGGCCGCAAGGTGGCCGAGCGGCTGGTAATGGAGCTTAAGGATAAATTAGCCGCCAGTATGACTGAAGCCGAGAAGGTACTGGTAGAGGAAGATGCCCGGCACAAGGACAAGATTGGAGATGTCGTATCAGCGCTGGTAAATTTGGGCTATAAACCGGAAGCAGCCAAGGCCGCCGCCAGAAAATCGCTACAGGATTTAGGGCCTGATGAGAAGCTGGAAGGGCTGCTCAAGCGCTCATTAGGTCTACTCACCAGGCACTAAGCGTTTGCAAAAATAATTGCGCCGTGTATAACGCACATTTGCGAATATAATTTCCGTGTTTTTTGTCACTGGCCTATATGTTGTGTAATCATTTCCTCTAAGACATCTTTTACCTGTTGTTGTAATCGATGTACCAGCTTTTTGTCTTTGGATGCCTCAGGGGGGTGTGAAAAAGTGATGGGTTCGCCTACATGTAAAGTGACTTTTTTAGGAATGATGCGGCTGGGGCGGAAAATGGGTAGCAAAAAGGCCTTTGGACCAAACAATAGGTCGTTGATAAACGTTCCGTCACTGATGAGATGAAAATTTTCATCCAAGCCGATAGAGGCGATAGGAACAACAGGCGCCCAAGTCTTTAGGGCCAATTTGATAAAACCATACTCCCCATCCCAGATAAGTTTATATCTCATCTTATCATCTTTGAGGCCTTCTTTCGGGCCGCCGGGATAAATTAAAAGCAGTTCCCCTTGCTTAAGCAGTTCCAGTGCGTTTGAAGCATTGGCATCCACCCCGCCACACAGCATCACACTTTCCCGCAGGAAAATATGTCGGCGCATATTCTTACTTATCAACGAGCGGATTATTCTGCCTTTTTCTTTTAAAAACCTGACATTCAGCAACATTCCATCAACGGCTACAGCGCTATGGTTCATCAACAGAATAGCAGGCCCTGAGGTAGGGATATTATCTATCCCGTTAACGCTGAACCGAAGAGATATTTCCAAAAACCGGGTAAGTCGGCTCACCAGCTTTATGAACTTCGGGCTGTAGGAATTTATGGTATGCATATAATCGTATCTCAACCAAAAACCCTCGCAGTCTCAGGCCAGCTTAATGTAATACCGGCCCTGGTGAATACCTCCTCGGACTCCGCCAATTTTTTCAACGTAAAATCATACCCGCTCTTAAGCGCATCGGCCCTTAAATCCTTGCGCATCGGATTTTTAATCATAGTTTTACAATTTTCTGGCTCTATAAGAATCAGCTCCTTGTCTTCGTGGTCGGTAATCTTCTTCATGTCGTGGGTAAGCCGGACTCTATTTAATGTCCTGAATGACTGGTCAAAAATCTTAAACATTCCCCGCTCGCTAATAAATCCAGGAGCGACATTGCTGAAGGTGATCGGATTGACACAAATAATGATATCGGCTTCGGAGACCGCATCTAAATTAGCGGTACAGCTTACAATTCCATCCACATAGCAACGCCCGTCAATATGTGTAGGTTTTCCTATGCCCGGAAAGCTACAGGAAGCGCGAACCGCCCGAGGCACATTATCATGCTTGGTAAATACCCTCGATTGCCCATTATCTATATCGGTAGCTGTAATATATAAATCTTTTGGCTCTCCATGCAGCAAATCAACCAAACAGCTTTCCAGCGGATTCATGTCCACTAGTTCTTTGGTCACTCTGAAACAAAGATCGTACCACGACTCCTTACGCCTTTTAGGCTTCATCATCAAAATAGCGCCAAAAATCCCGTAGGGAATAATGGATAATTTGCCTATGTCGCGGAAGTAGTTTACCTTGATTTTGGCAAAGGGGTCATATTCGTCCGGAAATAAGCCATATGCGGCTATGGCGGCAACCGCCGCCCCGGCGCTCACTCCAGAGAATTTGCTCGGATATAGATTACAATCGAGCATGGCCCGCACACTCCCGGCTTCAAAGAAGTAGCCGGTTACCCCGCCACCGGCCAAGGCTACCGCAACTGTTTTTTGCTTATCCATTTACCTTACCAAATGTTGGTTCCCTGTTTAATATAACTAAAAATTCTTCGCTGCCACTATACCTCCTATAGTAATAAATGTAAAGCAATTTCAAAGTATTGCTGTAAAGAGATCAATTCAATTTGCCGGCGGATAGATTATAACCCGACTTATTCATAAATTCAGGCTTATCTCGCAAGACATCCCTTGCGAGATAATGTTTATGAGCCAACGTCCAATACAAAAGGGAATCTGGCAAATCATATGTAAACTTATGAATAGATCGGACTTGAGGAATTGTGATCTGGTAGCATAGCATTAACTTCCTGGGGGTTATAAATTTACCCTGAGCTACTAATTTGAAAATCATCCTTGACACGAAGAAGCAACATGATGATATAACTACTTTCTATACTCTAACATTTTTACCCACAGATTCTGTGGATGAGGCCTAATTACCTTGTAAATTCTAAAACCACCCGGTGACTTAGATAAAACAATTACCTTGACATGTGCCTTGTTTTTCTGTAATTTTATAGCAGTGTATAGGGGGTACCTTACGGCTATGGGGTCGTTTATAAAATAGGGGTCGGCCTGATAGGCAGCATCTGATTTACATCGCGAGGATGGTGTGTTATGAGATCAAAAATATTATGTGTAAGTACGGCTATTATGCTTTTCCTGGTTATAGCCAGTCAGTCGAGTGCGGGTATGGGCAGTTTTGGAGCTCCCAAGGAAAAAACACCGAAGAAGAAGAAGGGACAAATGGCGGAAGAGATATTTGAGGACCGAAAGAATCGGCGACCGGCCAAGATGCAGGATGTTATATGGGATAAGAATACTCAAGGGATGATCAGGATATTTGTTAAACCGTCGGCTAACTTGTATATAGATGGAACGCTTCAGCTCGATCCCAAAGGTAGAAGGAGGAAATCAGAAAAATTCGCCAGCGCCTTGACGGTCGGCGCCCATGTGCTTAAATTTGAACGAGATGGATTTGAAACGCAAGAGATAAAAGTTATCATTGAAGCGGGGAAACCCTATTCGGAAAACATCATTCTGATTAAAAAAGGCCAAAATCGTGACGAGATGGCGCTTATCCCGGCGGGAGAGTTCTGGATGGGTATAGATAAATACGATTTGAAGTTTATCGTGCGTAAAATTGGGGGAGAAAAGCGGTTCCACCGTAATGAGAGTCCGCGCCGCAAAGAGAATGTTGCTGCTTTCTCTATCGATAAGTATGAAACAAGCAATGCCCAGCATAAGAAGTTCGTGGATGCTGTCGGCCGGGAGGTTTTGCCCGACGATTGGGAAAACGGAACCTATCCCAGCGGAAAGGATTATTTTCCGGTGGCATATGTAACCTGGCATGACGCTAATGATTATTGTAAATGGGCTGGTAAGCGTCTGCCGACCGAGAAGGAATGGGAAAAAGCGGCCCGCTGGTCGCCAACCAAAACCGTAGCCAAGGGTGGGGGGGACTCCTCGTTTTTTCCCTGGGGAAATCACTTCCATCGCAACAACGTTAATACCAGAAACGGCGGGCCAGGACGTACTACCATTACCGGTAAATATGAGAAAGGGAAAAGTGATTATGGCCTTTATGATATGAGCGGTAATGTGAAAGAATGGACGGCCGATTGGTATGCGGATTACCCGGGAAGTACGTATAAGGATGAATTTGCGGCAGAAGGTCAAGTCAAAGTAGCCCGAGGGGGGTCTTTTCTGGAGAACCCTGTTGAAAGTTTAGCCACCTGCCGTTTTAAACATTCACCGGGAACCGCTTATGATGATTTGGGTTTCAGGTGTGCCAAGGATGCTAAATAGTCGATACAGTATTTTAATAAGAAAGGTAGAGTGTACAATGAGAAAACAACTGCTGGTTATTTC
>JAJRUU010000004.1 GCA_024277605.1 bacterium | reverse complement strand
TTCCTCTGTTTTAGAAACTTTTTTGTCCTGTTCCACCTCATCAGTCTCTCGTTTTAACTTTTTAACCGCATTCATTGTCTTATCCTCCACGGATTAATTTAAAGTTGTCTATCCACTAGCCCATCTTCAGCAAGTATTGTTCCGCTTAAATTAACAGCATGGGTAATTGATGAAAAGCCTAAGACAATCAATTGATTAGTTGTGCTAATATGTGTTTGATCGAGAATTGTTGGTAAGCATAAATATGGTAGGTACGCCACATAAGTCGACCGACTATGGCATACATGGTGTAGGTAACGTTCTAAATGGAGATGATTTACAATCCAGCGTGAGGGGTGTGAGTCCGGCAGACTCCTGGAAAATTTGAGGGAACCTTGATTTTAATATTATTAGCTGGTTTGTCTATTTGATCCGACTTGTTCAGGCATTATTATGCAGGCATTATTTGCTAATTAGAAAAGGTTTTGTTATTATGATGCTGACTTTCCCCTATATGGCAGCTATTTCATTTTTGTCAAATTCCTGTCTGGAAAATAGTTCTATATAGATATATTTCATGCGGATGCAATTTAAATGTTAGTTAATACATTCCTCCATATTCCCGGCGTGGGAGAAGCAACTGAAAAAAGACTATGGGAAAACCAGATCTTTTGTTGGGAGGATTTTCTGTCCCAGCCGCTGGCTTCCCGTCTCACTGGTTCTAGGTTCAGCTACATCCGCAATTACATACATTATTCGAAACGCAATTTGCATAATATCCAATTTTTTAAGGCATTGTTGGCGCATGAGGAGATGTGGCGCTTATTTGAGCAATTTCAACATCAGGCGGTGTATCTGGACATAGAAACCACCGGCTTATATGGCGCTCAGGATGACATTACGGTTATTGGGTTGTACGATGGGGAACAAACCCAAACCTTCATTCATGGGGTAAACCTGGAGCAGTTCAAATCCGCTATAAAGGATTATCAACTGATCATTACCTTTAACGGAAGTTGCTTTGATCTCCCCTTTATTGAGGCGTATTTTAAAGATGTGCGTTTTGGGCAGGCGCATATTGATTTACGCTTTTTACTAAAGCGCCTGGGTTATAGCGGTGGGTTAAAGAGCATAGAGCAGCAATTGGGAATTTGCCGCGAGGAGGATTTAAAGGGGTTGAATGGGTATGATGCGGTGCTTCTGTGGCAGAGATATTTAAAGGGCGATAAGGCCGCTCTCAAGCGCCTGGTCAGATATAACACCGAGGATATAGTAAATCTGAAAACCCTGATGCGCATAGCCTACAAGCAGATGCGGCAGCGATGTTTTCCCTGTAATTAACTGCACTTCCTAATCTTTCTCCAAACACCTTGACAATGTGCGCTTAAATAGACTATTTTATACAGAATATTTAGCCAATCAGGAGGTTTATATTGCAAATTAAGGCCCCAAAAGGGGTAGCCGATATATTGCCGGATGATATACCCATGTGGCGCTATATGGAGCACGCACTCCGCAGTGCACTGGAACGTAGCGGTTTTGCTGAAATCCGTCTGCCCATATTTGAAAATAGCCAGCTTTTTTCCCACAGTATCGGGGCCGAGACCGATATTGTAGCCAAAGAGATGTACACCTTCCAAGACAACGGCGGCCGCAGTCTTAGTTTGAGGCCCGAAGGTACGGCATCCGCAGTCAGGGCCTATTTAGAAAACCGGTTGTATGAGCGTAATCCGATATGCCGCATATTTTATATGGGGCCTATGTTCCGGGCAGAGCGGCCTCAAAAGGGAAGGTATCGCCAGTTCCATCAATTGGGGGCTGAGGTTTTCGGTACTGATTCGGCTTATCTGGATGCTGAGATTTTAGCCTTACTTATGCGTTGTTTCAAGCGGATGCAGCTGACATCGCTTAAACTACAGCTAAACAGTCTGGGATGCCCTGAGTGCCGCCCACAGTATAAGCGGCAGTTGGTTGTTTTCTTAGGCGATAATCAAGCCGGATTGTGTGCGGACTGTATGCGCCGGGCCGATACTAATCCCTTGCGCGTATTTGATTGTAAGAATCCCGGCTGTAAGGAGGTTCTGGCCCCGGCGCCGCAGAGTCTGACAAGCCTTTGTGGCGCATGTAAAGATCACTTTGAGCAAGTTAAAGAGCTATTGACTACACTGGAAGTAGCCTTTGAGATAAATCCACGGTTGGTACGGGGACTGGATTATTATACCCGCACCGCCTTTGAGATAGTAAGCTCGCAAGGGGACAAGTCCCCGGACAAGTCCCCGGATCAGTCCCCATTAGGCGCTCAGAATGCGGTAGCCGGCGGCGGCCGCTTTGACGGTTTAGTGGAGCAGTTGGGAGGGCCTAAAACACCGGCCTTTGGTTTTGCTATAGGGCTTGAGCGGTTATTGCTGCTATTGCAGGAGCAACCCCCGGCTATAGAGCCGTCCGCTTGGGTATATCTGGCGCTGTTGGGAGAAAAAGCCAAGCGCAAAGGATTTATCTTACAGCAAAACTTGCGTCAGCAGGGCATAACTGTGCAGATGAACTATGCCGATCAGTGCTTAAAAAAACAACTTAAGTCGGCGCATAATCTGGGTGCCCCATATGTGGTAATTATGGGAGACGATGAGATAAAAAATCAACGGGTAATCTTAAAAGACATGAAAGATGGAACACAAGAGAATGTTCCGCTGGAACAGCTAATCGGGAAATTAGCTGAAATTAACTCATAACATCCGGATTTTCAAGGGATAATCTAAAATAAAAAGGGGGCTTGCCACCTGGAGGATGATTTTGGCAGAAGCATTGGGTGATTGGAGAAGAAGCCACTATTGTGGCTTTTTGAGAGCAGAACACATTGGTCAAGAAGTAACCCTTATGGGCTGGGTGCATCGCAGGCGGGATCATGGCGGGGTAATTTTTATCGATTTGCGAGATCGGGAAGGCATTGTGCAGATAGCCTTTGATCCGAATCGTAACCCTGAGGCCCATAAACAGGCGCATTGCTTAAGAAGTGAATACGTTATCGCCATCCAGGGGTTAGTAGAACACCGGCCGGAGGGTACCGTAAATCTCAAACTGCCTACCGGTGAGGTGGAGATAAGCGCATATCGGGTGAAAGTGCTTAATGAGGCAAAAACCCCACCCTTTACCTTGGAAGACGATGACGAAGTCAGCGAGGACATCCGCTTGCGCTATCGTTACCTGGACCTGCGCCGCTTAAAGCAACAGCAAATCTTTAATCTACGGCATAAAACATGTCAACTGGTGCGACGCTATTTAGATGGCCGGGGGTTTTTAGAGATAGAAACGCCGATGCTTACCAAGAGCACGCCTGAAGGCGCCAGGGATTATCTGGTGCCCAGCCGGGTAAACCAAGGCCAGTTTTATGCCCTGCCGCAATCGCCACAGTTATTCAAGCAGCTGTTGATGGTGGCTGGTAGTGATAAGTATTTTCAGATTGTAAAATGCTTCCGTGATGAAGACCTGCGGGCAGATCGCCAGCCGGAGTTTACTCAGATAGATATTGAGCTGTCTTTTATAGATCAGGCGGATATATTCGAGCTTATTGAAACCATGCTGGCGGGTTTATGGTCTGAGATTAAGGGAGTAAATATAGCGACTCCCTTTCCCCGCATGGGCCATCAGGAAGCCATGCAGCGCTTTGGCAGCGACAAACCCGATACCCGCTTCGGCCTGGAGTTAGTGGATTTAAGCGAAATACTCGCCAAATCGGAGTTCAGGGTATTTTCCCAAGCCCTGTCTTCCGGGGGGTCGATTAAGGGTATTTGTGTGCCCGGCGGGGGGAGTTTCAGCCGTCGTGAGTTGGATGAGCTAACCACTCAGGCTTTGGGTTATGGGGCCAGGGGGTTGGTATGGATAAAGCTGACACGAGAGGGTTCCTTTGCCTCACCAATAGAGAAGTTTCTGGGAGAGCCCAGCTCGCAGGCTATGGCAAAGGCCCTGGCGGCCAAACCTGGAGACTTGATGCTGGCGGTAGCTGATAGAGCGCCGGTGGTCTGTCAGGTATTGGGGCAATTACGATTAGATTTGGCTAAGCGGTTAAACTTGGTGGATGAGGCCGATGATAATTTCCTGTGGATTACCGACTTCCCCTTGTTGGAATATGATGCTGAGTCAAAGCGCTATCAGGCCTGCCATCACCCGTTTACCGCGCCTTATGATGAAGATATAGCGCTACTTGATAAGCAGCCGGAACGGGTGCGGGCCAAGGCCTATGACCTGGTGCTAAATGGGTCGGAAATCGGCTGGGGGAGTATCAGAATCCATCAGCGTGATGTGCAGATGAAAATGTTTCATGCCCTGGGAATCAGCCCGGAAGAGGCGCAACAGAAATTCGGCTTTCTGCTGGAAGCCTTTGAATATGGGGCGCCCCCGCATGGCGGCATCGCTCTGGGATTGGATAGGTTGGTAATGATCTTAACCAATGCCGGTTCCATCAGGGAAGTAATCGCTTTCCCCAAAACTCAGCGAGCGGTCTGCCCGCTTACCAATGCTCCATCAGAAATAGATCAGAAGCAGTTAAATGAGTTGAAGCTGAGAATTACGAAATAGACGTTTAACCCAATCTATTTATAAGTTTATATATGATTTGCCAGACCAGGCATGGCCTGGACTTATTGTCAAAAAGAGTCTAAAGCCAACGTCCATGATAACTTTGCTTGCCTGAAAATTATTGTGTGGAAGCTGACAAAATTAATATTATTAGGCAGATGTGGTTTTGCTGTTAATAATGCCCGAATTATTCGGGTTAAATGGGTGTCTGCGACTCTATCCGGCAACCCGCTTACCTAAGTTCGCTTATGTTTGGTAATGTCCCATCCATAAACATATAAAGAATCACTGTCCATAGAAGGCATAATGGTTATGGCGAAGCTCCGGTCTAAGTGGCTTATCTCCAGCTCTTTGTCATTTTTAGAATTATGTATGTCATTTAATTGCTGTTGTAAATCATCCGGCACGTACTGGCCGACTTTCCTGCTCCATACATCGAGAATCGGTTGACTGGCCTGATTGGCAAACAGAATGAGGCCGTCCTTTTTGATATGTAATACCGGATTCGGATTTTTTTCAGGAATTATTGCTAAATGTCGTATCTCTTCTTCCACCCATTTGCGTTTAGTAATGTCACGCAGCGCGGCAAAAAGATAGGGTTTGCCGTCAAGCTGAATTCCGGTAACGGTTATTTCAGCCGGAAATACAGTCCCGTCCTTTCTCTTATTTATAGTTTCTATGGGAGCTACAGGTACCTTTTGGTTTAGATCAAATAATGTTTGATATCTTTGCGAATCATAAAGTATATCTACATCAGGCACACCTAATCCTAAAAGCTCATCTTCCGTGTATCCAAGTAATTCGCAGGCGGTTTTATTTACATACGTAAATATTGCGTCTCTAGCAGACAAAAAATGGGCGTCATTCGAATTATCACAGAAAAACTTGAACTTCTTTAATTCTTTCTCGGCCCACCTGCGTTCGGTAATATCAGTTACTATACCCAATATGGCGGGCTCTCCCTCATAATGTATTAATTTAGTAGTGATTATTGAATCCAGCTTACGGCCATGTTTACTGAAAACCGAATATTCATAGTGGGGCACCTCAATACCTTGAGCGTGTTTCTGGAAATTTTCTTTTACTAAATCGATATATTCCGGGGAAATTATAGAAAGATAGTTAAATTCGGGCGAGTAGAATTCTGCTTTTGTATACCCCATAAGTTCTTCACACTTCTGATTCACATAAACTATTTTTCCCTTTTTATTAATAAAAATCATGTTTGGCGAAAATTCGGCAAGATTTCTGAATTTTGCTTCAGATTCCATTAAGGTCTCTTCCGCCTGTTTACGCTCTGTGATTTCGTGTTTGAGGTGTTGGTTGGCTTCGGTAAGCTCTATGGTGCGCTCTTGTACCAACTCCTCAAGATGTTGTTGGTGCTTAGCCAATTCATTTTCGGTTCGTTTGCGTTCAATTATTCCTGCCAGTCCATTGGCTATAGTTTGCAGAAAATCTTCCTCTTCCTTTTTGTGCACATGGCCTTCTTTTACATAAAGGTTCAATGCTCCTAATGTATTGCCTGCCGATAGAATGGGTACGCAATAATGACCATGAGGGGTGATACCTTTGTATTGAATATCGTGCCGTTTATCAATGCAGTCTGAAAATTGTATTTTTTGGGTTGAGGCGGCTTTTCCGCAAATACATTTACCAAATGGGATCCGGCTGCATGTAGCTAGTAGTTTTGCCGGTATTTTTTGATAGACTTTCATCACCAGCTCATTTGGCGTGTCTTCCACCAGGAATATGGCTCCCTTAGATTGCAATGTAAGCCAGGAAATATTAACGATATGGTTTAGGATATGGTCTAACATTTCTACCAACGAGTATGGCTTAAGCGAGACACTTAACATTGCATTTAAGACACTTTGTGTGTGATGCTTGTGTTGCAGATCTCTCTCCACCTGCTTGCGCCTGGTTATGTCACTGGCTACAGACACCAAATAATTGTGCTTATCGTGAACTATATACCTGGTATTTATTTCAACTGGAAATGTTGTGCCGTCTTTACGTTTATGTTCTCCTTCTACGAGCATATATTCTTGTTTTATGAGTTCCTTAACATGCCTATTCCAGGAAAACCTATCGGGTATAATCGCTTCAATATCTATAACTCCCATAAATTGCAGTTCTTTACGAGTGTATCCCAGGCTGGTGCAAGCCTTATCATTGAAATCCAGAAACCGGCTCGTTTCGGGATCAATTGCGAATATAGCGTCATTAGATTGGTTAATCAGATTTTGAAACAACTTCAACTCATCTTCTGCCTGCTTGCGCTCAGTAATATCCCTGAAAACCCCTTGAATGATTTTTTTACCGCCTATCGTAGTAGTGCTGACACTAATTTCTACAGGAACTTTTCGACCGCTTCGATGGCGTACATGTTTGTCTTCTACTGATTTTTTGCCGGCCACCGCTTGCTGGAAGCTCTTCTTATATTTTTCAGCTTCTTCTTTTGGATGGAGTTGTGTCTGGTGCATACCTATAATCTTATCAGCCGGCAAACCCAGCAGTTTTTCGGCTTGTTTATTTACATCCAGAATAAAACCAGATTGCACATCCGCTATAAATATAGCGTCACCTGCGGTTTCAATCAGTTTGCGGTATTTTTCTTCTGACTCTTTTAATTCGGTAATATTAAATAAAATTCCCTCAACGCTGATTAAGTTGCCATGTGTGTCTATATTGGGCATGGAATGGTGAATGAAATAGAGTGTACTGCCCTTTGGCTCAGCGCGTATTTGCAATTCGGCGGTTAGTTCTGTCTTATGCTCGAGCTGCTCGGCAAACTTTCGCGTGTATGCCTCTTTATCACTTGCGGGCATGAGTTTTATCAGATCATCAAGGTGCTGAAAGTTGTCAGCGGGCAGGCCCAATATATTTTCAACCGAAGGGCTGATGTAGTTAAAATTACCGTGTGGGGAAATGCTGTAAACTATTTCAGAGATATTTTCACTGATTTTAGTGTATCGTCCTTTATAATAATTGAGCAGTATATTAAACTGCGAAGTGAATAGCTCCAGGACTTTGA
>JAJRUU010000023.1 GCA_024277605.1 bacterium | reverse complement strand
TTGCCAGCAATGTGGCTATGAATTTGAGTCCTCAATCGGAAGCGGCGCCGGGCAGGACAGGGCAAATGTGCAGGGGCCTGTTTTAAAGCCTCAGGATTATAAGTTCAACTTTATGGACCTTATTATTGGGCGTTCAGGGACCACGGATGTTGGTATCGCTTCCACCGGTATAGTTGGGTTATTGTTAACCTTGATGTTTTATTTTGTAACCCCCCTGCCTCAGCTTACGGGGACGTATTTCTATTCAATTTTTGCTGAGCGGGGTCAGATCCCTTACGCCATTGCCTTCCTCTTCTGTTGGACGCTGGTTATTCTGGTGAATAAATTCTTCAAAATCTTAAGCCAGAAGTCCGCCTTCAATATGCAGCTCATCCCCCCACAAATCAAGAAAATAAATCTACAGAATGTTAATTATATAATGGACTCTATTTTACAGGCAGTTCCAAATCCACGGGAAAAAATACTATCGAATCGGATATGGACGGCTTTGTCACATTATAGGTCTTTGGGGGTAGTGGAAGAGGTGGATGATATATTAAGACATCAGGCGGAAATTGATATTGCGGTTATGGATTCCAGCTATAGTATTACCAAAGTGTTTATCTGGGCTATTCCCATTTTAGGCTTTATCGGCACCGTGGTGGGTATCGGTAGTGCGGTTGGTGGATTTAGTGAATTTACTAAAGCCGCACTTGAGATCGATGAGATAAAAAATGCACTGGATGTAATTACCAGCGGTCTGTCAGTGGCTTTCGATACGACCTTGGCGGGCTTAGTCTGTGCGTTGCTCTTAATGATTCCGACAGTAGTCATGCAAAAGTTCGATGAGAGCCTGCTTGCCATGATCGAGATATTCTGTATCGATAATATCATAAACAAACTTCAACGCACAGATGGACAGGCTGGCTATCAGGTAGAGACTATTACCAGCGAGTCGGCGGCTTTGCGCTTCAAACGGATAATTGAGGAGACGTTCCAGAATCATCTCCAGCTGTTAGAAGAAGCTTTTTCTTCCTGGAGCGGTGGTTTTACCGGGGTTATGACCGAGGTCACCGGTCAAACCAAAGCCTTAGGCCAGGAGGTCGCCGCTATAAAACCGGTAGCGGAAAGTTTTAAGGAAACCATGACCGCATTTACCAGCCAACTAAATACGGTAGCCGGTCAGCAAACGCAGATCCTTTCAGACGTGCACCGGCAACTGGAGAATATCCAGCCGTTAATCAGCGGTTTAAGCGAGATATCAAGCTCCCTCACAGAAGAAAGAAAGATGTTCCAGGAGCAGGTGGATACCTGGATCCGGAATCTGGACAAATTGGGGGATAATTTGTTGCTTAAATTTGAAGATCAACACGCAAAACAAGTTACTTCTATGAGCCAGATGAATGAAAACGTCCGGCAGCAGCAAGATAGTTTTCAGGAAAATGTGGCTACCTGGCTCAGTAACTTCGAGGGGCTCAGTCAGAAGGTTATAGTGAGCTTTGAAGGCCAGTTGGATAAGCTGGATCAATCGACTACTGTATTTAAACAGATGATAGCGCAGGAAGTAAAAATAATCTCACAGCTTGACGAAAATTCTAACCTGCTGAATTCTTTCGACTCGAGTTTCAAATCCATCCTTAATTCATTTGCCGGTCTCCTGCTGAAAGAGTCAGAGATTATTCAATTGGTAAACCGGAATATTGAGCAATTATCAACTTCAGATCAGCGGTTCAAGGACACACTGAATGGTATTCAGCTTGGGCTGGAAGGTTTGAAACCTTCGCTGGAACAACTATCCCGCCCACGTAAAGTCCACCTGGTTGAGGAGTAGATGGCTCCTGAGGCAATAATCTATGGCTAGAAGAAGGCCGAAAGAATCAATCGGCGTATCCTTTTTCTCCTTTTTGGATATCATGACAGCTACCATGGGGACGCTGATTCTGATCCTTATATGTACAACTATAATAGCCATGAAAATGGAGAAAAAAAATATTTACATTAAGTTGAAAGCCGATAAAACTATGAGCCGGGTAAAGCGGCCGGTTTTTATTGAGTGTGTCCAAGATAAGCTGATCATTTATCCCCAGTTGTTTGAAACAACATTGGCTGAGATTCAGGACCGGGAATCTTATTTCATGAGATTGTTGTATGACCTGGATCGCAATCAGAGCTATGTTATCTTCGCCATCCGTCCAAACGGCTACGATATTTTTAAAAAAGCAAGGGGAATTGCGGAAGGCCTGGATGTAGATATCGGGTTTGAACCGCTGGATAAGTACTGGCAGCTCAAACTTGATCGGGATGACCTGCCGCTGCCTGTGCCGGAATATATGAAGGGTAGCCTGAAGAATGTCGAGGGATAAGCTGTATGGGATATCGTCGTGCCAATAAAAATCTTAATATCGACCTGGATGGCTTTCTGGATGTCATCACGAACTGTATTGGGGTGTTGATCGTTATTACTGTACTGGCGATGATAAATACGAAGTATATGACCTTTGTTGTGCGCACCCCGTTCGTTCGTAAAACAGAAAAGCAGCCGGTTATTCTTGAATGTCGTAAAAATCGTATTGTACCGGTGAATAAAATAGAGATTCAGCAAAAACTGGAGGATTATTTAGAAGAGATTCGCAAAAACAGTTTTGATTATGATCGTATTGCGCATAGCACCAATTCAGAATTAAAAGATGTGGGAGATAAGTACTATCGAGTGGATTTGGCCAAGCTTTTTCGCAGTAACATCCTGGCGCTGGTGCCAAAAGCTGAAACACAAGGGGAGTCGTCACAGGTGTTGAAAGAAGAGGCTGCTGAATTCCAAAAAGTCTTACAAGGCATAGATTCTGAAAAGGAATTTGCCTTTTTATTGGTGCGGCCGGATAGCTTTGAAGTCTTTCGGGCTGCCCGCAAGCTGCTTTGGACGCATGATGTAGAGATTGGCTGGGAACCGTTGTCCGATGGGCAACTTATTTCTTTCGGCTCCCAAGGTCGGCGGCCAACAATAGACTAAAGGGTACCTTGAAAAAGGGGACCAGTCCCCAATTGCCTTTTCGCCCAAGCTCTGCGTTATGCTCAAAATTTAATCCTCGGAATATCAAACATATACCTGCGGTTAAATTTTTCGCATGGCCACATGTGGCTGCCTTGATC
>JAJRUU010000211.1 GCA_024277605.1 bacterium | reverse complement strand
CGAACCGGTCTTCGGCATCATCAAGGCGGTGATGAAATTCAGGCAATTTATGCTGCGGGGGCTGGAAGCTGTCCGGGGCGAGTGGAGTATTGTGTGCGTCGCCTGGAATTTAAAGAGATTGCATGCGTTGGTCGCCTAATCCGGGAACCAGGGAGATAAATTTAAGCGTAAGTTTGCCGGAAAAACCGACTTTTGTATCAGGTTGATAATTAAAAAATCGGTTGTCGGCGGATTTATTTATTAATTGCGGCTTGTTCACTATTTTTGACAACTTAAGCCCGACAGACTCCTAGTAGGAATGATATGGCTGAAACCTTTCCATTCTGGGCTGCGAAATGTAGGGGACACCAACCATCGCGGTTTACAATGTTTGCAGTTATGGCTCTTCCTAGAACTTTAGAAATCCACGTTTGCTTCTCACCCAGCAGTGACTTGAGTGTCTCAACGTTGCCTTCTTTTGCTGCCGACATGATACAATCAGATTTCTTCATTCTTGAGCCTACTGGGAGTTAGTTCAATAATATTTAACTCGTTTTGTGTTTATATTCTATCCCTAAATAATCCAAATATACAATCTAGAATACCAGCCTAGATGTGTATCAGGATGGATTCCTAATCCACAGAAAAAGTTTACCCCAAACGACACGGGAATCTGGAAAGCATTATATGTCGTTTTTATGATACATGTCAACAAATAATTGCCTAACCTGCCAACATTATTACACTTTTATGCAGTGGGGCTGCGGGAAAACAGCCCACGTCCTTAAGGTGTAAAATTAATATTTACAATAAGATAACAAAATTGCCTTATTTTTACATGCTTGTTTCCCGCCGCCTTTCTTGCTCAAAATTCACCGTTTTTAAACCGACAAACTTTTTTTTAGCCGGTAAAAACGCTTTTTTGCCAGGGACACGGGAATCTCAGGGGCAGACTATGACGTTTTTGGATAAATGGCAATATTCAGCAAGATAACGTATTGAAATGATTATGCTTAAAATTAGCAGTCCGGCGGGAAAATAAACCGTGTCCTTAAATGTAAAACACAATGATTACAAGAAGATAATAATCTTACTCGATTTGTGCAGTCCCGTTTCCCGCAGCCTTTTTGGGTGATAAATCACCTTTTATTCATTAACCACACTTGATGATAACGCCCTGTATTTAAATAGAAACGGGCTGTGCCCGCGCCACTGCCCCAAGTTCGTTTGAACCGGAATAATGACGTTTTAAGAAAATCTCAGAAGTGCTTTGAAGCAAAGGCTCTGCCCGAATGGGATTTGAGGTATTTTTCAAATTCAGCAGCTTTTTCAGGAGAGCGAAAGGCAATAGCTGTTTCGATTTGCCATGGTTTGTATTTTGAGGTATGTTGACATTGCCCTGCATTGTGGGCTTTGAGTCTGGATTCCAGGTTTTCCGTAAGTCCCGTATAGTGGCGGGTTTTGTCCACTTCACTGGCTAAAATGTATACATAATGAAAGCCCTTCATACAATTGCTTCCTTACTGGCTCGCCCGGGCGTAGTTCGAAACGTTTGATAACAAATTTTCAGTTATTTTAGTCCGGCTTCGCTTTCAGCTATGCCGGGACAGTCTCCGTTCTTCACTGCGTTTCGAACGAAGACTGGTGGAGGCGGCGGGAATCGAACCCGCGTCCGAAAATATCTCCCCAGAAAGCGCTACATGCTTAGCCAGCGTTTTAATTCTCGCCGGTTTCCACTCCCACTGGCGGGATAAGAAGCCAGCCAGCCCTAAGTTTGATCTCACTCCTGGCCCTTAAGACAACAACCAGGAGCCAGCCTGCATATTATGGCGCCATCCTCAGACCTACAGGCGAAGTCCGGTTAGGCGTGGCCGCTAATTAGGCAGCCAGTGCGTACTCGTAAGAGTTGGCACTTGTGTTTTTTCCACAATTTTTACGAGGTAGCGGAAGCCCCCGGCATGCTCTCTCTAGTCCAATATCCCCGTCGAAACCTTTTCGCCCCCCTTGGGGACAAGTCCCCTTTTTTAAATTAAATTGTTTTCCTCAGGTTATGCATAATTTTAGATTAACGGCGGGCTGTTTCTTTTAAGGCCCGTTCCATTTCCCGATTGTCTTCACGTTCCTTCAGGGCACTGCGTTTATCATAAAATTTCTTGCCCTTACCAAGCGCCAGTTGCAGTTTGACTTTGCCCCTTTTAAAATACAGCCTCAGTGGTACCAGGGTGTAGCCGCGTTCAGTGGTTTTGCCAACCATCTTTTTGATTTCTTTTTTGTGCAATAGCAGTTTTCTGGTACGCAACGGCTCGTGATTAAGTTGATTGGCTTCGGTGTACGGGCTGATATGGCAATTATAGAGGTAGACCTCACCATCTTTGATAGCGGCATAGCTATCCCTCAAATTAGCCCCTCCGGCCCTTAATGATTTAACCTCGCTCCCCAGAAGCATCAGGCCCGCTTCCCAACTGTCTTCAATGTAGTAATCGTGGGTGGCCTTACGGTTAGTGCATATTAGCTTCTCGTTTCCCATAATTAATCCAGACATTACCTGGATCCACTTATCATTATATCACAAATCCGCACGGTTGGCGAACCGATAGCACCCACAAAGCGTAAATCATCGGCGATTAAGTCAATGTTATTAAATAAATCCAGAATATTGCCCGATATAACCACTCCCCGCACCGGATGCACAAATTCCCCATCCTCGATCCAGTGGCCGCTGGCTCCCACTGAATAGTCGCCGGAAACCGGGTCTATAGTGTGAGTGCCCATGGCCTGGGTGATGTAGAGGCCGGTTTTGGTTTGAGCCAGCAGTTCCTGGCGGGTGATGCTGCCCGGCTCAATATAAAAGTTGGTAATGTCTACACCGGGGAGCTGCTTAAAGTCATCGCGCATTCCATTCCCGGTGGAATCGGTACCTGCTTTATGGGCGGTATAGGTGTTGTGCAGGTAATTTACCAGGCGCCCGTTTTCGATTAACAGCGTACGCTGCATAGGCATACCTTCCCCATCTGCCGGAGCCGCTCCCATTCCCCGCTCACATAGCCCGTCATCTACTAAGCTTAATATGTGAGAGGCCACAGTCCGGCCTAATTTATCGGCCATTAGAGATTTTCCCTTTTGTACTGCGTCGGCAGAGAAGGCCGGGGATATCATCGCCAGAAAATCGGTACACACTAATGGATCAAGCACAATATGGCTTTTGCAGGTAGATATTTGTCGGCCACCAAGCATGGAGAGCGCCTGTTGGGCAGCTTCCCGACCTATTTCCATCGCCGGCCTCAGGCCTTTATAGGTATGGGCGTTATCCATTTCCCAGCCTATTTGAGATTCGCCGTTTGACTCGGCTATTACCATAGTTTGAACAGCGCATTGACTGCCCTTGTGTTTGACCCGTATTCCATGTGTATTTGCTACACATACTTGATATTGGGTGTCCTTGTACAGGACATGCCGGATGCGCTTAATGCGGGAGTCATATTTATAGGCGGCTTGTTCTACTGCCAGCGCTTGCTCTATTTTATCCTCTACCGGGATGGCGGCTAAAGCTCGATCGTAGCAGTTGAGCGTTGGGTAGGCGCTGGAGAAGCTGGGCAAGCGGTTATGTTCATCCGCCTGGCTGCTTCCGGCCCCGGCTTGAGCGGTATCGATTAAGGCTGCCATAGCCTGCGGACTACTCTCTGTGCTATAGGCAAAGCCCTGCTGGTTATGCTTTATAACCCGTATCCCAATTCCCCTATCGTCGGCCAGTTTGAAGGTTTGCAGTTTGTTATCCTTAACTTCAATCGTGGTGGATTGTGAGTGCTGCATGAACACTTCCGCCTCCAACCCAGCCGCTTGGCAGAGATTTAAAACTTGCTCCGGCGTATCCCAATCACTCATGTGTTTTTCCTTTTGACTCTTTTGCGCCAGCAGAGTTGGTGTATTTATTCAAGGCGGCCAGGTCAGTGTAATCCTCAAGGGTGACAAACTGCAGCACCCGCCATTGCCCCTGATCTTTTTCCATGGCAATAAGGTAATCATTGGTGCGGTTGCCGAAGAAAACATCATCTTCATTCACACTGACTTCGAAACGACTGGTGGTAGGGAAGAAGTGATTGTTGGCATCTTTTTCGGTAATAGTATCATAATCCAGCAGGTGTTTATTGAATCCATTTTTAAGATAAAGCTCTTTATAGGTATAATATTCTGAAGGCACTACCACCTTTTTTAAAGTGTTTGCATCTCGGCGTTTAAGCGCTTACATGAAAATTTTGGCTGTAGTAACCTGAGGCTTTCTAATGGTGTAGTTCCAGGTAACAATCATTCCTACAAAGATTGCCAATGCACTTAAATAGGCAATTTTGGCTTTCGACATTTTATCTTCTCCTTACTAATTCAGCTTAAGTATTTCAGGCATTGATTCCCCTTGCGCATAGTCGAAATACTTCAACAAGCCAGGGGTAATTGTTATTACTTCATATTCCTCGGTTGAGCCTGATTCCGTCCATTCTTGAAATGTGAGCGGTTTTTTCTTAAACGCATCGAATACCCAATTGCGCTCCTGTTCCTCAGTTACCAGAACGGCCATTCCCTCAATGACCACTTCTTTAGTATGTTCAGCTTCATGGAAAGATTTGATTATAATCACCGACACATGCGGATTATTTTTTACCTGTTGCACCTTGGAGGTGTTGCGTTTGGAGGCCATATAGATAGTCAGCCCCTGGTTAACATATACCATTGGCCGTATATGGGGGACATTGCCCTCTACGGTAATCAACTCCGAGTATTCCACCTGGGATATAAAGTCGATTATATGCCGCTTAAAATCTGCCTGCTGTGCTTCATCCGGTGTGCTCAACGCATTCCTCTCATTGTAAAATAGCCGATGGCTTATTGTATCAAATAATGGTGATATTGTATGCTAATTATTGTAACCTTATGAAGCCGTCTTTGTCAAACCTAACTTGTATTGACAGGGTAATATGATTGTAATAAACTTGTTTTTCCTGGCAGGTTAGGCCGAAGCTATAAATATATGAACAGTGAATTTAGGAGGATCTGGCAATATTATGAAAACTAAACAATTAGTTATTCTGTTATCCATTTTAGTGGTATTGGTTCTGCTTGCGCTCTGGCAGAAGAGCGAGATTATATTTAAAAGTGAAAAGCACACCGCACAATCACCGTTATTGTTTACTGATTTTGATCCCCAGCAGGCTAGTCTGATCCAGCTAACCAACCCCGACAAAGAAACTATACTGGTAAGACAAGGTGCTGGGTGGCTGGTAGCCACGGCCTCTAATATACCGGCGACTGCCGAGTATGTAACCCAGCTGTTCGATCAAATGGGGCAGATAACAAGGGGGGATTTAGTATCCCAACAACCTGAAAAATTCAGCATATTTCAAGTAGATGAATCAGGCCTGGTGGTTAAGATAACCGATGAGGCACAAAAGCTTATCGCCCATTTTTATGTGGGTAAACAAGGGCCGGATTATAACAGCCGCTATGTGAGGAAAGAGGGCAGCAATGATGTATTTCTTATAAACCGGAGTCTGAGGATTACGTTTGATAGAGATGATTGGCGGGAAAGGCAGGCCTTTGGTTTTAACGCCCAAGAGGTTGTAGGGCTTGACTTAGCATGCGATGAGCAACAATTTGCCTTGAATAAAGAGGGTAATGCCTGGCGACTCACCCAACCGAATGAAGCGGCGGCTCAAGCGAAAATGGTAAATACCATCTTAGATAAATTGAACCGTTTAAGGATTATGGACTACATGCAAGAGCAGGATGATTCCAAATATGGATTGGATACCCCGATGTGTCGGATTAAGGTTGGCCTGGCTGATGGGAGTAGTCTTGCTCTGCTGGTGGGGAATAAGGATACAGACGGCTCTGCCTACTATGCCAGGCGAGAGGGGGATGCGTATATATTCACGCTACCCGTCCACCAGGTGGATAAAATGAAGAAGAAATTGGCCAAATTGAAGCAGGAGCCTGAGCCGGGTGAAAAGCAGTAGCGTAGGCCGGGTTGAACGTGTGAAACCCAGCAATTATTAAGCCCATTACAAATCAAACATCAACATCAAAAATATGAGCATATAAGCGGCTAAGACGGTACGTTGTTTGCTATCAAAAATCCGCATCCTTGGCGCAGCGGAAGCCGATATTGCTCAGGCGCATTTTAGGGTTTTCGCCCCGCCGTTTAGTTACCCTTAAGTCTGTCGGACCATCAAACCAGGAGCCGCCCCTCAATACCCGCAATTTACCTTCTGGAGGGCCTTGCGGGTTGTGGCTGGGGCTTTGGGTATAGAAACTTTTATCATAGTAATCATTGCACCATTCCCATACATTTCCAGCCATATCAAGCGCCCCATACGGGCTTTTGCCTAAGGGGTAATTTCCTCCCTCTACGGGTCGCTGCAGCCCTGTCTCGACGCTATTCGCACACTCAGAATTCCACTTGTAGCCCCAGGGGTAGACAAAACCAGCGCTGCCTCTGGCCGCCAATTCCCATTCAGCTTCGGTAGGCAGGCGCATACCGGCCCATTTGCAGAAGTCATGGGCATCATCCCAGGCTATGCCAATTACCGGCTGTCGGTCTTTGCCTAACACGGGATCATATGTATAGGATGAGCGGCGTCTCTGTTTGGTTAGTGAGAGGAATCGGCGGTAGCGGGCATTGGTTACTTCATATTTATCGACATAAAAAGTCTCGAGCTGTATCTTATGAGCCGGGCTCTCGTCAGGCTCTCCATCATTGCTTACCATGATAAATTCAGCGCCTTTGATATAGATCATGTCTTCGATATCATATTGGTACTCCAGTAAGAAATTAATGTTTGATTGCTTATTAGGGGTTATCTGCACTCGTTGCTGGCGCTCGGCATAGCCGGGTTTGGTCAGTTTCACCGTGTAATCACCGGGAAAGAGGCGTAACGTGAGCGGAGTACGGCCTTTTAGTTCTTCATCCAGCCATACATGAGCCGCATTCGGATTGGATTCGAGCTTAAGCTCGCCAGTGCTGATTTGCGGGTTGTGGCATTCTGCGCCACAGGTTTCTTTTGGCTTATGGGAGTCTCCGTCTAAGATCGTCGGATGGGCGTTAGGCTTTTTTGGGGGAAGCGCCTGTGGGGTAAGCTTGACCTCGATATGCTTGGTTTTGTTTGGTTCGATTTTTACCTGTTTAAACCAGGGTTTATACCCTTTAAGCTTGACATGTATCTGCTGATTGGTTGCCATCAGGTGAGTAAGCGTAAGTGGGGAGGTACCCGCCTGCTCACCAGCCAGCCAGACCTCAGCTCCCGTGGGAGATGTTTCTATATAGAGATTGCCGAATTGACTATTCAGGGTATAGCGTAAGTCTTTTACCTTGTCAGCATCAACGGTTACCACAACTTCTACATCTGCATAGCCGGAGAGGCTTAGTTTAAGGTTGTGAGAGCCTGCGGTAAGGTTGGTTAGTAAGCTCGGAGTTGTATCTGAAGGCTCATAAGCGCTATCCACATATATTTGAGCCCCTGCGGGTTGTGTGCTGATGTAGAGGGCGCCGCGGGAGGTTGCCCAACCTGGTTGCGGGAGGGTAAATACTACCCACAGGCAAAGGAAGAAGATTAAGCGGGGCGGTGCATGTTTGTAATACATAATATCCCGCATTTTAACCCGAATAATTCGGGTCTTATTAGCAGTAAGATCATATTTAGCTGATAGAGTATGTATTTAATCGTTGTATGGAGAATCCATTAACCAGATATGCCCATTGAAACTCAACAATATCTTGCGGCCATCCGGTGACCAACCGGGCTGGTATCCATATGCGGTAAGCCGTTGCGGTTGGCTGTCTTTGGCGGTAGTTACCCAAATGCCGCTTGAGCAATAAAGAATATATTTACTGTCAGCCGACCAGGCCGGACTCTCAGCGTTGGCGGCCAGAAGTTGCAGCTTCTGATCAGGGGCGCTCACCCAGATATCGAACTCCAAACGCTCGGGGTTAAATATTTCAACCAACAGCCGGTTATCTGCCGGAGAGCAGGCGGGGTCAATTCCCTCAGGCAGCAACTGTTCGGGATCGCCTCCAGCGATGCTGATTTTCCATATACCGTTATGCGCATATATAATATGCTGTCCATCTGCCGACCAGCAAGGATCATGGCCTTCAGCAGTCAACCGCTTTTTGCTTCGGCTATCCACCTCTAACACCCAAATGCCGGCGTCGGCATAGGCCAGTGTTTTAGCATCTGGCGACCAACTGGGAGCATGCCCGCTTTGAGTAATTCTAAGCTGCTCTTCTGCCTGGGGGTCAGTGATCCAAATGCCGGAGTCTACGTAAGCAATCCACTTCCCATCACCAGACCAACTGGCTTCACCTCCTTTAACTAACGCAACCAGCTTAATCGTATCACCGGCAGTGGTGTATTTTACTACCCGCCAGGGGGTCGGCTTGGCACAAGTTACCGAAAGTAAACTTAATAAAATAATATAAATAATGCGATATGTTTTCTGCATAGTTTTGCTATTATAGTTTCAGCTAGCGGAATTGTAAAGGGCTTTTGCTATAGTAACAGTAGTTTTTGATTGAAATGCGTTCGGTGAGGGGTTAGTATAATAATATGGGAAATAAGATGATCGATAGTTATGGGCGCCAGATAAACTATTTGCGCCTGTCAGTCACCGACCGCTGCAATCTGCGTTGCCGTTATTGCATGCCGGCACAGGGAAATAGCTTAATATCCCGTGAAGAAATTTTGAGCTATGAGGAATTGAGCCGGGCGCTTAAGGTGGCGGTGGGGTGTGGGATAAATAAGCTGCGGCTTACCGGCGGGGAACCGTTGGTGCGCAGAGGAATAATCGATCTGGTGAGGATGCTGGCAAAAACAGAAGGCCTGGATGATCTTGGATTAACTACTAACGCTATAAAGCTTGTCGAATTGGCGCCGGATCTATACAAAGCCGGGCTGCGGCGCATAAACATTAGCCTGGATACGCTATCAGCAGACAAATATCGCTGGATTACCCGCTATGCCGGGTTATCTAAGGTATGGTCGGGAATACATGAGGCGCTAAAGATAGGCTTTCACTCAGTGAAGCTTAATGTGGTGGTAATCAGGGGATTTAATGATGATGAGTTGCCTGCATTTGCCCGCTTGGCTTTTAAGTATCCAATAGAAATCCGCTTTATTGAATTCATGCCCTTTCACAAAAACCACCTCTGGAGCTACAAACACTATATTTCCTCAAAAGAGATGCGGGAGAAGCTTACGGTACATGAGAAGTTGATTCCTCAACATAAAGTCAAACGCACCGAGATTGCTGAAAGTTATGAATTGGCAGGGGGAGCAGGGACGGTAAGTTTCATCAGTCCCTTGAGTTCCAGCTTTTGTTCATCCTGCAACCGGTTGCGGCTTACCGCAGATGGCTACGTGGGCAATTGCCTGTTTTCGAATCAGAAGTTGGATATTAAAACTTCGTTACGCCGGGGGGTGAGTGATGAGGAGTTGGCAAAAATATTTTATAAGGCGGTAACCAGGAAGCCGCAGGGACATGGACTGTCTCTTAAGTCAATCCAGTATACAGGACGGGCGATGCACGCCATTGGAGGCTAGGGGTCCAACAGGCTCCTAGGAGTCTGTCGGGCTTAAGTTGTCAAAAATAGTGAACAAGCCGCAATTAATAAATAAATCCGCAGACAAACGTTTTTTAATTATCAACCTGATACAAAAGTCGGTTTTTCCGGCAAACTTACGCTTAAAT
>JAJRUU010000210.1 GCA_024277605.1 bacterium | reverse complement strand
GACATGATCCGTATTGGCGTTGATTCCAATATCGGCTAAATTGATATAGTCACATAATTCTGTGGGAGAAACCGGAGGGATGTGGAGTATATTCTTAAGTTTCAGTTCATCAATCTCAGCAATAAATTCAGTGCATTTTGCTCCGCCGCCAATCCCCAAAAACCGTATATCAGCATAATCCTTAAAGCGCTCGGCACACTTCAGCATGAGATTCAAATCCTGAAAAAGGCCCAGCGTTCCGGCATAAATAATGACAAAAGTTCCTCGTTTAATGTTTAATTTATCGGTTAATGCCTGGTTTATAGGTCGAGGGGTAAAAATTTCTGTATCTACGCCGTTTGTTATTACAGCAAGCTTTTCTTGCGGCACCCCTTTTGAGGCAATATTATCTTTAACCCCGCAGGTTACCGCAATAATCTTAACAGCTTTTCTATATAATAGGCGCTCGAGTTTTTCAAGCACGCTAAAGCCCCATACTTTTTTTATATTAGCCCCCACATAAATCCGCTCCGGCCATATATCCCTGACATCGAATATAAAGGGCGCTCTTTTTACAATACTCAGAACATAACCGGATAATCCGGCGAATATGGGGCCTGAAGTAGCAATCACATAATCCACTTTGCAAACCCAAAAACCGGCCATAATCGAAAAAAGCATAAAGCTCAAATAATTTAATAACCTGGCGCTGGCTCCCGTTTTGGTGGTAGTAAACAACCACACCCTTATAACATTTACTCCATTTATTCTTTCTTTTGCAAACAGCTGTTTCTTTTTATAGCCGGCATAAACTTTCCCTTGCGGATAATTAGGAAAACCGGTTATTACGGTGATTTTATGGCCAAATGTGCTTAAATTTTGGCTCAAACCCGATATTCTGTCTGCGGCAGCCCCAATTTCCGGGGTATAGTACTGACTGATAAATAAAATGTGCATGGAGATACTATGTGAGGGTATTAATCAGGGAAAGTAGCTTTGGCTCCTCGTTCTCCCAGGAGAATTTTTCGGCGGCTTGCGCTAACTTCTCTTCGCAAATAGCTTCAGCTTCGGGAAGCATGGCTTGTATTATTTTAGCCAAATGCTCGGGAGACTCCCAATTTACGACCCAGCCGGTATTCGTTTGCGCTATAATGTTTCGTACTCCATTATGCTCATACGAAAGTACAGGCACTCGCGCTTGTATGTATTCGAAGAGTCGGTTAGGAGAGCCGTCTGTATTGTTCTTACCCTCCCCCCGATTTGAAATTAACCCCAGGGCGGCACAGCAAGTGTACTCAAGTATCTCATCCGGGACTACCGCCTTGCCGAAGAAAACATCATGTTGTAAGTCCAGACCAGTTATAAGTAACTCTAGCTCCTGCATGTACCCTTTAACGCCAAAACCCAGAAAAACCAAAGCCGGACGAGGGAGAGGTAAAAATTCCCAGGCGCATATAAATTCCTCCAGCGATCTATTGGGCAGTATACCGCCCTGACATAAGACGATTTTTCTCTTGGGTGAAATATCATATAATTCGTAGAGCGCATTTTTAGCTTTAAATGCCTCGACATATGGAAAGGCATTTAGCAGCACAGTGGGAGGCGCTGTTAAACTGTGGCGTTCTCGCAACTCCTCGGCCAGACCGGATGAGACGGTCAGCACGCCGTCACATTGGGGCACATACAAATCTTCAATAGCGCGCCAGTAATTGCGGGCGGTTTTGGTTATAAGTGCATCATGCTGCTCATCGTATATTTCATGGGCATCGAAAACCACCCTCCCCCGCCCTTGTTTCTGGTGCAGCATGAATGCCAGCGGAAGAACCGGAAGGTCATGCGCAATCAAGATATCCCAATCATCGTTTATAAGTGATTTAAATCTTTCAGCCAACTTATTCGCCGGATCCAACAAACCAAAATAGATGTGCTCCTGAATGGTCCTCGGTATATTTTTTTTGAGCAGCTCTTCAAGCTGTTTTTTATTACCCCCCCGACTCTCATTTGAAAGTTCCGTGATAACCACATTCGGCGGAAGGTTGGTCGGCTGGCATACATCAGGATACAGGGAAACTATATTGACCCTGAAATCATGCTTAGCTAAAGTGACCGCTTCATGCAAAACGCGGCGGTCGAGCTGCCGTTTATCGGCAACCAGCATGAGTACCTTTCTGCCAAGCTCATAAACCATATAGTTTCATCCACACCGCAAGGCTGAAAAATAAAATGTGCATCCTTCTTTTGCTTCTTTCTGCCCGAAAAATTCGGGCCTTATTAACAGCAAAACCACATCTGCCTAATAATACTAACTTTGTCAGCTTCCACACAATAATTTTCAGGCAAGCAAAGTTATCATGGACGTTGGCTTTAGACTCTTTTTGATAATAAGTCCAAGCCCTGCCTGGTTTGGCAAATCATATATAAACTTATGAATAGATCGGCTAACGCCTTAAAATTATTTTGATTCGCCAGCTGAATAACTGGCATATATTACCTTTTCGGCACAAGATAAGTCAAGTTGTGAATTGGCTTTAATCCCGAAAAATTCGGGTTCGGTCAGGCGGGAGTTTCAGCTTACAGTCGGATACAGGAAAATGAAACCGATGTCTATGGACCCGAAAAATTCGGGTTTTGTTATGGGCAAATCAACATTTAGTTGAAAAGTATAAATTTATCAGCTTCCTGATCAGCCGCCTTGGGCGAACAAAGCTTTATAGGACGTTGGCTCATGCACCTTATCTCACAAGGGGTGTCTTGCGAATCTAGGAGTCTGTCGGGCTTAAGTTGTCAAAAATAGTGAACAAGCCGCAATTAATAAATAAATCCGCCGACAACCGATTTTTTAATTATCAACCTGATACAAAAGTCGGTTTTTCCGGCAAACTTACGCTCAAATTTATCTT
>JAJRUU010000209.1 GCA_024277605.1 bacterium | reverse complement strand
TCCTTTCCACTCTAAGGTGGATAGATCATGGCATAAATCCCAGAGCAAATTGAAATCGAAAAAGTCTTTTTTGGGGTCAATCATCCTGATATACCTAATGTTTTTGTACCATTAAAATTTTTTTACCGGACAGTAGTGTTATCAGTGGGATAAAGAATCCAGTAGCCCGACAGAAGATCATCAAGGCTATTTACAATGATATTAAGAATGATATTGATAAAACGGGGCGTTTGAAAAAAGCGATTGGTCGAGATAAAGACATCCATCACTTCATCTCAGACCTTATTCTTAAAGACCCTGTATTGGTTATTATAATTGATAAGATAACCGAGAAATTAAAAGAGGTAAAATTTCCTATTGAAGAAACCAAACTTATAGAGTTTATGACCTTTGAGCGAGATGGAGTCGGTTTGGGGGTTCACGCTCATTTATTTGAACCGATAATTTCCGAGACTAGAATCCCTCCCGAACCTTATAAAAAGCCCACTGTTCATAAGGATATAGCTAAGCAACTTAAAGAACCCAGAATTGAGGCTGGGCAATCCGTGGAGATTGAAATAAAAAGCGAGGCTTGGATAAAGTATCCTCTTATCCGGGTCTCTAAAGAACATAGGAGTAGCTTTCCTGGTTATAAAATATCTTTTATCTTAGAAACGGATATTGGGGAAATAAGAACCTGGGTAACTTCAGCCCCTAAGGGAACTCATAAGGGAGACCCGCTTGCAGGTGCTTATCTGCGAGCTGGTCTCTCAAAATGGTACGAAAAACATCCTGAACTTAAAGTTGGAGATAAGCTTCTCCCTGAGACAATTGAACCCAAGAAACGATATCGCCTTATAATCAAGTAAAATGAGGGTCGGGTCAGTGAGTAATTCCAGTGTATTAGATAAAATTCAAAAATTGGAGAAGTTAGTAGAAAATGGAGAAAGAGATAATGTTGTCGTGCAAACGCTGGATAAATTAATTTTCTATGAAAAGTTGAAATATCAGCAGGAACTAAAAACTCTTATGAAGAAATTAAGACGATATGAAAATAAGTATCAGTTGAAATCTCCAGAATTTGCCCGGCGGTTTCAGTCGGGAGAGCTGAAAGATGAGGCAGACTATTTTGAGTGGCAAGCGCTGTGGAGGATATATAACAGGCTAAATGAAAGATTAGAGATTCTAAAGCAGTGATGATAAGCTCGGTGGGAGATTATCTGGATAATATAAAGCAAGCTTTCATAACCAGCCACATCGTGAGAACCTGGCGCATAAAGAGCGAATATGTTGGTAAAGAAGAGGGATATATCAGGATAAAGGACAGATTGAGAAACGGGGATGTTCTGGAGGCTTTTGAATTTGTGGTCTTACAGGACAACCAGATAAAGCTTCAGGCTTATCGCTTTCATTGGCAAAGCAGACAGGGTGCATTGATAAAGAGATGGGACAATGCTCCCCATTATCCCAAAGTTAAGGGATTTCCACATCACGTGCATATGTTAAGTGGCCAGCAAGAGTTGGTAGAGCCTTCGCAGCCATTAAATACTATTGAGGTTTTAAAGCTTATCGCTTTGTAAATAGAGTAATTTCATTATTGAAAGGGGTTTTTTATGTCTAAAATAATTGCCGCAGCCGCCATCAGGGGAGCACACAAGATTGTAACCCGATCAGAGGATGCCTTAAATAAAGCGGTTGCCGAATACGGCCCGGACAAAACAGTTGAATTTCCCAATACCGGATATTTCTTGCCCATAATATACGGAATGACCGGTATGAAGGTCAGCACGCTGGCTGATTTGCAGCCGGTTATGGAGCGGACAAAAGGCCTGCTCCCACCGGAACCGGCCGAACACGTGTGGTTGCCCTATCTGGGACATACGCTGGATGCCGGGATGGCTACCTTGTTTGCCGATGAGATTATTGAAGTTATCAAATATTTACAAGATCCTGTGCCCTATGTGGTGGCTGAGAATTGCCCTGAAGATGGCGATTTCTGGCTGGGAGCCGCCGATGACGTTATTATGCGCAAGCGGGGGATTGAGTTTGTGGATGGCACCGCCCCCGGATTTGCCGCTATCGTCGGCGCTGCCCCGGATAGTAAAACCGCAGTGAAAATTGTGCGAGAATTACAGGAGAAAAACCTGTATGTGTTCATGACGGGAGAGACCGAGGGGGTGAGCTTTGCCGAGCAGTTGCGTTCTGAGGGGGTGCAACTGGGGTGGGAGACTCGTCTCGTGCCGTTTGGCAAGGATATTACTTCCACAGTATTTGCTTTATGCTTTGCTACGCGTGCGGCGCTGTCATTCGGCGGGGTGCAGGCGGGAGATTTCCGGCGCATCCTACAGTATAACAAAAACCGCATTTTTGCTTTCGTACTGGCTTTGGGAGAGGATAAGGATGCCCAGCCCGGCGCGCTTTTAGATGATGAGAAATACGCCCAGGCTGCGGGAGCCATCAATTTCGGTTTCCCCACCATTGCCGACATCGGTATTCCTGAAATTCTGCCCACCGGGGTGTGTACCTATGAACATGTGGTTTCCGGCGGCAGCGGTATTACGCACGACAAGATTGTGGCTAAAGCCATTGAAGTGCGGGGTTTGAAGGTGCAGATTACCAAAGTGCCGGTACCGGTTTCCTATGGCCCGGCTTTTGAGGGAGAGCGCATCAGGAAAGATGACATGTATTGTGAAATGGGTGGTAACCGCTCGGCGGCCTTTGAATACGTCACCACGCGGGAGTTAGATGAAGTGGAGGATGGCAAGATAGAGGTGATCGGCCCTGAAATTGATGATGTACCGGAAGGTACCGCTGTTCCTTTGGGGGTTTGGGTGGAAGTTGCCGGGCGCGAGATGCAGTCCGATTTTGAACCTATTTTAGAGCGCCAGATTCACCGCTTATTTAATGCGGCTCAAGGTGTATTCCATATGGGACAGCGCGATATAAGCTGGGTCAGAATCAGTAAGGAAGCCAAAAAGGCGGGTCTTAAATTTAAGCATTTGGGAACCATTATACATGCCAAGTTTCATGCTGAATACGGCAAGATTTTCGATAAAGTGCAGGTGAAAATTTATACCAAACAGGAAGATGTGGAGCGTTTGCGGGAAGAGGCCAGAAAGGTTTTCCATCATCGTGATGAACGGTTAGGTTCCATGACTGATGAGTTGGTGGATGTCTTCTATTCCTGCACCCTGTGTCAGTCCTTTGCGCCCAATCATGTGTGCGTAATTACCCCGGAGAGAAGCGGTTTATGCGGGGCTTATTCCTGGCTGGACGGCAAAGCGGCATATCAGATAGAGCCTACCGGCCCCAACCAGCCGATAAATAAAGGTGAGCTGGTCGATGCGGCCAAGGGGCAGTGGAAAGAGATCAACGAATTTGTAAGCCAGGCCTCGCGGGGTAACATCACAGTTTTTAACGCATACAGTATGATGGAAGATCCGATGACCTCCTGCGGCTGTTTTGAGTGTATTACCGCAATCCTGCCGATGACCAACGGGGTCATGATCGTCAACCGTGAGTATCCGGAGATGACCCCATCAGGGATGAAATTTTCCACCATGGCCGGCTCAGTCGGCGGGGGGTTACAAACCCCAGGGTTTATCGGCCACAGTAAACATTATATCGGCAGCCAGAAATTCATCTCGGCTGAAGGGGGCTTAATTAGAGTGGTGTGGCTGCCTAAGGCGCTGAAAGCTGAAATCCGACTGCTGATTGAGAAACGTTGTCAACATGACGAAGCGCTCAAAAAGATTTTGCAGGATAGAGGGGTGGAAAATTATTTGGATCTTGTAGCAGATGAAGGTTCGGCTACCACAGAAGAGGAGGTAATGGAGTTTCTGCAGCGGGTCAATCACCCGGCATTAGAAATGGAACCGATGTTTTAACCCGACCAGTCGGGCTTTATTAGTTGCAAGCATGTGTTTAGTGGAAAGCCTTAGACTTATCAGCTTCCGATAAAAAGCTTGCGGGCAACCCATAACTTTCATGGATGCCTGTGTTAAGCTTTTTTCTGGTAATAAGTTCAGGCTATGCTTGGTCTGGCGAATCCGGTATAAATTTATGAATAGATCAGGTTAAAGGGCAAGAGGTGTCAAGTATATGCCTACAGTAAAAGAGATTGAAGCGGCAATCTCTAAGTTGCCTAAATATGATTTGGTTGCTCTGCGAGAATGGTTTGCTGATTTTGAAGCCAGGATTTGGGATGAGCAATTTGAAAATGACGCAAAATCAGGAAAATTGGATAAACTGGCAAAAAAAGCAGTGGAGGACTATCAGTCAAAAGAGTGTCACCTTTATTCAAGGAACAACAAAAACCTAATTAGGACGCAGGTAAAGGCTGATTTTCATGATATTTTAGAGAAGAGAATCTGAGTTAATCTACGTCCCATTTTTATAATTCCCAAGCATGTTAGGAATTTACCATGAGTAAAATAATTATTTACGATACTACCTTACGGGATGGAGCGCAGACCGAGGGGATTTCCTTCTCGGTAGATGATAAGCTGCGTATTACCCAGCGGTTGGATCAGTTGGGGGTGGATTATGTCGAAGGCGGCTGGCCTGGGGCTAACCCTAAAGATATAGAATTTTTCAAACGCATCAAAAAAATCAAGCTGACTCATGCCAGAATTACCGCTTTTGGCAGTACGCGCCACCGTGCTCAAACCGCCGAGTCCGACCCCAATTTACAGTTGCTGCTGGCGGCCGATGTCCCGGGAATTACCCTGTTTGGCAAGTCCTGGGATTTACATGTAAGTAAGGTGTTAGAGATTTCCTTAGAGGAAAACCTGGAGCTGATCTATGACTCCTTAAACTATCTGGTATCAAAAGTCGATGAGGTCATATATGATGCCGAGCACTTCTTCGACGGCTATAAGGCCAATCCCGAATATGCCATAAAAACCCTGAAGGCGGCTGAGAGCGCCAAGGCAAAATATTTGGTGTTATGCGATACCAATGGAGGCACCTTGCCCGATGAAATTGGGCAGATTATCGATCACGTAAAGCGTGAGATTTCCACCCCGCTGGGTATCCATACCCACAATGACGCCGGTCTGGCGGTGGCTTCCTCGCTGGTCGCCATAAAACATGGGGTACAGCATATCCATGGGACGATAAACGGTTATGGGGAACGTTGCGGCAATGCCAACCTGTGCGTAGTTATTCCCAATATTAAACTAAAACTTAAGCTGGATTGTATTTCTGACGAGCAATTAACTCAGCTTACTGAGATTTCATGGTTTGTGAGCGATTTGGCCAACTTGCGTCATCTGCCTCGTCAACCATATGTTGGGGAGTCGGCCTTTGCCCATAAGGGGGGAGTGCATGTCAGTGCGGTGCAGAAAGTTGCCCGCTCTTATGAACATACCCAGCCGGAATTGGTGGGCAATAAACGCAAGGTGCTGATTTCCGATCAATCCGGTCAGGGGGCAATTGTATATAAGGCCAAAGAGTATGGTCTGGATTTGACCAAGAACACGCCGGAGGTGCGGAAGCTGCTTTCTGAGGTCAAGCAGCGGGAGTTGGACGGCTTCCAGTTTGAGGGGGCCGAAGGCTCCTTTGAACTTATGGTCAAAAAAGCCAAAGGCCTGCACAAAAAGCTGTTTGAACTGATCGGCTTTCGGGTTATTGTAGAGCGCCGGGAGCACGATCAGGAAGCTCTGGCTGAGGCTACCATTAAGATTAGAACCCCATGGGGGGTGGAGCAGACTGCGGCTGACGGGGATGGCCCGGTGGACGCCCTGAATTGCGCCTTGCGTAAAGCGCTGGAAAAATTTTATCCCTCCATCAAAGAGGTAAAACTCATTGATTATAAGGTCAGGATTATCAATGAGCATGAGGGCACCGGCGCTAAAACCCGAGTCCTACTTGAGTCCGAAGATGAGGAAAACTCCTGGAGTACGGTGGGTGTCTCAACCAATATTATCGAAGCCAGTTGGCAGGCGCTAGTGGATAGTATAGAGTATAAGCTACTCAAACAGGAAATGCAGCAGGAACTTAAGTAACCCACACATACGCCTTACCTTATCTATTTATTACGATTCCAGCCTTTTTCAGGGTGGCTCAGAAAACACATACCACCTATAGATCACTTATAAATCAATGCGATAGCTGCTTGGCGGGCCATATATTTATTTATTGACTAAAAACAAGCCATACGCTATATTTATTATAGTTGACCGATTGATTATTTAACCCGATCTATTCACAAATTCAGACTGGGTTTGCAAGACATCCCTTATGAGCCAACGTCCAATAAGGCTTTATTTGCCCTGGGGGGCAGGGACAGGACGCTGATAAAATTATAATTTTCAACTGAATCTCGATTTGCGCATAACAAGACCCGAATTTTTCGGGTTAACTAGGTAAGAGTTATGGGCCTCTACGTTTATAAAGCTTACGATAAAGCGGGTAAATTGGTTAGTGGTACCATGGAAGCCCAGGAGCGGTCTTCCGTTATCAGTAAGCTTCAGCAATCCAATTTTTATCCCTTACGAGTGGAAGAGGAAGGAAAAAGTCCGGGCGGGGATTCAGCGTCAGTTGCCGATTTTCTACTTAAGTTTAAGCTGGTCGGAACGAAGGACGTAGTAATCTTTACCCAGCAATTGTCGGCACTGTTAGAGGCGGGAGTCCAGCTGGACCGCAGCCTTACTATTTTAACCGAGCTCACCACTAACAAAAAGCTGGCCGATGTAATCAGGCAGATTCAACAAGCGGTTCAGGGCGGCAGCTCCTTTGCCGATGCCATGGCCCGCCATCCGCGAGTTTTTTCCAGACTTCATATAAACATGATCCGGGCTGGTGAGTCCGGCGGAGTATTGGAACTGGTGGTGAAGCGTTTAGCCGAGTTTCTGGAGAATACCCAAAAGCTTAAGGATGATATTATTTCGGCCTTGATCTATCCCGCTTTGCTTACTTTTGTGGGTGGTTTAGCCGTAGTGATAATGCTTACTTTCGTGGTCCCCAAATTTTCGCAGTTATTTGCCGATATGGGGCAGACGTTACCACTGGCGACGCAATTATTACTGGTCGTAAGTGGGTTTATTACCCATTATTGGTGGTTACTCCTGCTGGGTATAGCCGCACTGTTTTTAGGCTTTAAGTATTATGTATCTACTGAATCCGGTAAGCTGAGTTGGGATAGTTTTAAGCTAAAATGGCCGCTGGTAGGCGCCCTCATTCAGAAGATAGAAATTTCCCGCTTCTCCCGTACGTTAGGTACGCTTATCCAGAGCGGCGTCCCCATATTACAGGGTTTAATCATTGTAAAAGAGATAATAGGCAACCTGCTGATCTCTCAATCGATGGTGAATATTCATACCGGCATAAAAGAGGGCGAGGGTATTTCGGGCCCCTTGCGGGAGAGCGGGGTTTTCCCGCCGCTGGCCTTACACATGATTAGCATTGGTGAAGAAACCGGAAAATTGGATACCATGCTGTTAAGTGTAGCCGATACTTACGATGTTGAAATTAGGAATTCGATTAAACGGCTGATAGCTTTCCTTGAACCGGCCCTGATTTTTATTATGGGCGTTACGGTGGGCTTTATTGTAGTAGCCATGCTCTTGGCGGTGTTTAGTGTAAATGATATACCATTTTAGGACTTGTGTGTTTGTAACCGCTTATCAGCCATTGAGGTTGACATTGAAACTAAAACAAAGAGGTGTTATGTATGCTAAAAAAACTGTCAGCTAAATTAAGATACTCCGAAGCTGGATTTTCGTTAATTGAGCTATTGGTGGTAATGATCATCCTTGGTTTATTGGCGGCTTTGGTTGGTCCCAAGATATTTAGCAGGGTACCAAAAGCCAAGCAAAATGCGGCCAAAACCCAGATTGAGATGTTTGGTCAGGCGCTGGAGCTGTTTCGTTTGGACGTAGGCCGCTATCCAACGGGATCTGAAGGGCTGCAAGCGTTAAGGTTAAATCCCGGGGGAACCGAAAACTGGGATGGGCCTTATATAGCCAAGGAGCTACCCAAAGACCCTTGGGGGCATGATTATGCGTATATTTCTCCAGGTACTCACGGGGATTATGATATTATGTCATATGGTTTGGATGGCACAGAGGGTGGTGAGAAAGAAAGCCAGGATATTGTTAACTGGAAGGGGCTTGATAAATAACCAGTTTAAACTAGTGTCATGTCAAGTCTGTCATGCCGGACTTGATCCGGCATCCAAAGCTTGTGGATTCCCGCCTTCGCGGGAATGACAATCATACGTTACATGGATGACAGGCTCCTAGAGGGTACCCTGCAAAACAGCTGATTTGTTATGGATTAATTTAATGCCTGATTATAGAATTAAAAATAAGGGATTTACCTTAATAGAACTGATGCTGGTCCTGCTTATTATCGGACTGGGGACCGCATTTATTGCGCCCACCGTGGCGAACAGTTTGGTTAACGTGAGGTTAAAAGCAGCCACCAGACGGTTGTCGGCGGTGTTGCGTTATGCTCGTTCAATGGCGGTATCCAACAAGAATACGGTGCAAGTGTTTATAGACATAGATAATGCCAGCTACTCGGCCCAAGTTCCTTCAGCCGATAATTCGGGGGAAGGACTATCCGGGGCAACTGCATTCCCCGCAGACATAAAGTTTAAGGAAGTGAAGATAGGAGAAGAGGTGTCAACCTCGGGGGTGGTTCAACTCCTGTTTTATCCGAAAGGTAATACCAGCGGTGGGGAAATAGTCTTAGAAAACAGCCGGGGGCGTACATATAAAATAACTATAGACCCCATTATCGGCAAGGTTAAAATTACCAGCCGGACATAGTCCGGATTAATTATGCGATAACCGTTACTACTATCCCCGCCACCTGTTGACCTCCAGTCAAGAGCGGGGGCTTATTGGTTGGTCAAGTTCAATTATATGATGGCCTGTATAACAAAAAAGCAAATTATGTCTTCTCGGGCTAAAGGGTATCTTGAAAAATTAGAGATTTTCTTCGAGAACAAGGGGACTGGTCCCAAGGAGCGGCTTGTCGAAAAAGCGCAGTGTACATGCGGGTACATGAGCATTTTGAGGGGATATGTCCCCAAGACGAGCTGCGACATAAGTCAATCGGAGAAAAGGGGAATTGGGTACCGGTCCCCTTTTTCAAGATACCCTAAAGATTCAGGGCTTACCCTGTTAGAAGTTATGGTTGCCATGGTCATTCTAGGGATAAGTGTGGCGCTTACTATGCAGCTGTTTGCCGGTGCGCTATCCAACACCGCTTTATCACGACACTATACTGAGGCCATTTTTTTAGCGCGCCATAAGCTGGAGGAGTTAGGCCTGGATAATCAGTTGAAATCCGGCAACCAGTCCGGAAATTTCGAGGGGGAATATGAGAAATATAGCTGGCAGGCAGAAGTATCCCCCTATGCACTCCCGCAACCGATAGAAATGAACGAGGAAGCCGCCCGGCCAGAGTTGCTGCAGATTAAACTGGTGGTAAGCTGGGAAGAACGGGGAAAGACCAAAAAAGTGGAGTTGGTTACCTTGGATGCCAGTATTCAGCCGGCTGAGGGTATATAGTCCGGCCATAGGCTGGATTAGTTATATAATTTACTATATCTGATTTATGATGTTTGATACCACAAAAAACCAGGCCGGTTTTACTTTATTAGAGCTATTGATCGCCCTTAGCATTTTAAGCTTGATTATGGGTATCGTCTATGGCGGGATGCGCCTGGGTAGTCGGGCCTGGGAAGCCGGGGAGGCCAGGGTGGAAAGTAATCAGCGGCTGCGGCTGGTGTTGAATCAGCTGGCAGAGGAAATCAGATCGGCTCATTCTATCAGGATGCAGGGTGAGACGCAGGATGATAAATACCTGGCCTTTTGGGGGGAAGCTGACCGGATCAGGTTCGTTACGGTTACTGCCGGACTCTTAAGCGAACCGCTCGAGAATAAACTGCGGGCAGTCTCCTATTATGTGGATGGTGATGCCGGTTTGGTGATGAAAGAGACTGCTTCAAATTACGATGATCTCTTCTCCCATCTGGACACTAAGGAAGCTACCGTGTTAAATTCTGAGGTGACCGACATTAGCTTCCGCTACTATTACGTGCCGGAAGAAAAGGATGACGATGGTGCGCTAACCCCGCAGGAAGGTATATGGAGTACCGAATGGGACCCTACTGATCTGGAAAATAAGTTATTGGAGGGAGAGGGAGATATAAATTCAGAATCGATTACCGCCAACCAACTACCGGATGCGGTAGAGATTACGCTCACTATGAAGCCTGAAAAAGAGGGGGGAGAACCCACAACGATTGCACCCTTAATTGTGCCCATCTTTTGGGGTCAGGGAATAAAGGTTGAAGATGAAACGGTCTCGTAATTACCTAGCCGATAATCGTGGTGTGGCGCTGATGTTGGTGTTATGGATAATGGTGTTTTTAACCGTTATCGTGACCGAATTCGCCTTTTCCATGCGTACCGAGGTGAAGATAATGCGTAATTTCAAGGAAGAGGTTCAAAGCTATTACTTAGCGCGCGCCGGTATAGCCCTCGCTCTGACTGAGATTCTGGCTCCCGAAGTACAGGGGAACTATGTAAATGAGGATCAATCAGTATTCAAACTTAAAGGAGAGTCAACCGGCTACCTGACCGAGGGGGAGAACGTGCCCACGTTATCGCCGCAGCGTGAGGATATTCCCCTTGGAGCAGGAACCGTCAGCTACCGGATAATGGATGAGGATGGCAAGATCAATTTGAATTCGCTAAGGGTGGGGACCGAAGCTCACTATGAAATTCTGCATAAGTTGCTTTATAAAAGTGCGGGGGTGCAAATGGGGACGGAAAGAGATATAATGGTGGATTCCATCCTGGATTGGATGGATAAGGATGACCTGTATAAGCTAAATGGAGCCGAAGATGATTATTACCAGGGACTTGATCCAGGGTATGATTGTAAAGACGGCCCATTCGATACAGTGGATGAGTTGTTGCTGGTGCGGGGGATTACGAAAAAGATTTTATATGGAACAGCGGCAGAAAACGATGAAGCGGATGCTGATGAAGGTAAGAGTAAGGATGAGGATAAGAAAAGCTATCCCGGAATTGCCAAATTCCTGACCGTTTGGGGACGAAACAATACCAATAACTATAGCGCAGCGCCTACTACGTTAGAGATTAAGTATGGTGATGAGAAGGCAGAGGAAATACAACAGAGCATAGCTGAAAACCTGGAGAACCCCGATTTTGTTCCTCCCAAATCGCAGTGCTTTAGCATTATTGCTACCGGTAAGATGGCGGATGGTTCGGCCAGCCGCAGCATTTTTGCGGTGGTCAAGCTTAAAAAGAAAAAAAACAATATAACAAACATTGAGTATCAATGCTGGAATGACAACTTGGTGGAATATAAATTTATTGTTCCTTATCAATATCAGTAAAGTAGGCTTTCCAGCAGAATTTTTACGGCTTTAAAAAGGTGATATGTTAAATTTGAAGCAGAGCGTGGGTGTGGAATTAAGAGGGCATAGCCTTAGGCTGGTCCATTTAGGCAAAACCGTCGGTGGTTTTAAGCTGTTACATTACCAGCAAGCGACCCTGCCGACTGACGATATTTATGATGCCGACTATCAGCAGGCAGTGGTAGCCCAGTTGAAGGGATTTATAGAACAGCACAAGATCAAACAACATGAGGTAGTTATAGGGTTGCCCCCCCAGGAAGTGGCCTTAAGGCAGATTGAATTACCATTGGTAGCGCGGGAAAATCTGGCCCGGATATTAGAGTATGAAGTTGAATGCCACCTGCCCTTTACCTCCCACGAAGTGTACTTCGATTTTCAGATTACCGAGAAGAAGGAGAATACCCAAAAACTGTTGTTGCTAGCCGCCAAAAAGGATAGGGTGGATCAATATCTGGACCTGTTGGCTCAAGCCGGACTGAACTGTTTGGCGGTAGATTTTACCTCCCTGGCCATAACCAACCTGTTGCATGTCAATGGAATGATCGCAAGTGGCAATAATGTGCAAAGCCCGAAGGACTGTTTGTTGATAGAAGTGGGGCAGAAGGTGGTGGAGTTTAGCCTGATTCGGTTGGGCAAGCTGGTTATGGTTCGCAGCCGCCCAATATCCGAATTGGGTTCACTGGTTCCACTCAAGCCTGAAGCGCCATGTGTCCCTGATGAAGTCCCGGAAATCAGCGCCGAGGTTCAAACCGGGAAGTTAGCTCAAAGAATAATCAGAGAGATAGATTGTTGGCAAAAGAGTTTAGCTGGTGAGGCTGGCAAACCGTGGATGGAACAAATTTATGTGCTGGCAGACCCTGTTACAGGAGAGCATATTTGCCAACGGTTAGAGGAGACGCTTAATATCGAGGCCTGTATGCCTGATAATTGGACTATTATAAAGTCAGGCACAGCTACGGCGAATGCGAATATTGAATTTGCAGCCGGGATGGGATTAGCCTTAAGGGGAATAACCGATTATCCGGGGGCCATCAATCTTTTGCCCATTATGCGGCGCCGGCAGCGGAAAAAAGGCGGGCAACTTGTTGTAGTGGGTTTGGCGGCATTGGCTGCGGTATTAATATTAACCAATGTAGTGGGCTTCTTTTTAAAAGACCGGCTGGCTCTTTCCAGGATCCAACAACAAATGCAGTTGCTTGAACCTCAATTGCAGGTTGTTAGTGAGTTGGAGGATGAATATAAGCGTTTACGAGTACAGATGGATGCCTTGCGCAGCACGAAACCCAAAGAAGTTACTGTTTTGGATATACTTAAAGAGATAACCTTAAAACTTCCAATGGATGCTTGGTTAGAAAGAATGGATGTGAAAGGTAATACGGTGGAAATAGGCGGTCGGGCCGACGCTGCTTCCAGTCTGATTCCCCTGTTGGAGGAATCATCCCTGTTTGAAAATGTTAAGTTTACCGCCCCCATTACCAGTCGGGAAGGGGAAAAAGAGAAGTTTAAGATCAAAATGACGTTAGAAGGCAGAAAGAATAAAAAATCACCAAGATCCTGAAACACCAAACTGGAGGCCGGCTGGTTCTAAAGCATGAAAGTAAACATTCGCGAGAAGAAAATATTGCTAAGCGCAATAGGGCTGGCTTTTGTTTTGCTGACGTATTATTATATAATTGAGCCAGCTGTTGAGAGTCAGCAAAGGATAACTGCCGAGCTGGCTGCCAGTGTTTCAACTGCACAGCAGAACCAGTTGCGGGTTAGTCGTAAGTTTCGCTTGGAACAGAGACTGGAGCAAATGGGGCTGGAATTTGAACAGCTGGAAGCTGGACTGTTACCCGGCTCAAAGGCGCCTCTTGCGGCGGCTGAATTACAAAAAATTGTTAAGGCAATTGTAAGAAAATACCCAGGGGTAAATATTGTCAGCGAGAAGGTGTTAGAACCGGTAGAAACTGGGGTGTATCAGCGGATAGCGGTTCAGGTTACCGTAAACTGTCTGCTTACTAAGCTGAAAGATATTATATATCAAATAGAACACAATAAAACCTTATTAAATATTTCTGAGGTTAACATAAGGCTTGCCAATCAAAGACATCCCAAGGATGTCAAGGCTACGATGGTGGTTGAGGGGGCTATCCGTCTGGGAGAAAATGATGTTTAAAAAACCCTTAATTTTAAATAGCACGTTAATGATAATAAGCGGGGCGCTGATATTTAACTTAAGCAGCATGTGGATTTCTTATTTGAAGTCACGTGAGCTTAGCGGAATAGTGAATGATGCTGAAATTGTCGAGGCTTCTGTAGGTGGGGCTGAAAAAGCCAAGGTTAAACAGGTTTCGCTAAAAGATTATGCTGTTATAGGCAAACAAAATGTTTTCCGCCCTCAAAGGCAGGAGTGGACTGCCCCACCCCCTGTCCCGGTTAAACCGAAGGCGCCGGAAGTAATTCCAAAAGACCCGGAGCCGCTTCCACCCGTACCGCTTCCAGATCCGGCGGTAATGGGAATTATCCTGGAGGAGGATGGCGAGAGGATTGCCATCATGCAGGGTCATCGGCGTGAGAAGGTTGAAATTAGCGCAAGCAGTAGGAGACGGCGGCGGAGAGCGCCCCGGCAGATGCCCGATCGCATTGTAGCTGATAGAATGAAAACGTACCATGAGGGGGATACAATTTCAGAGGCGGTTATTCTGGAAATTCAAGAAAATAAGGTTATTATAGAAAGAGATGGCGAAAAAATAGAACTTGTATTGGGGAATAAAAGCAGTGAAAATGTGCCGACATCTACAAAGAGGCCAGTGGCTCAAAAAAACAGGTCATGGCTACCCCCATATCCAAAGGGAACAAGAGATGAAAGACTGAAAAAATTCAGGAGTTCCCGGAGAGGTGGAGCATATAACCGCCGGTTAGGGATAAAACCTGGTGGGGATGCAGAAGAATGAATAAACTTAGCCCGAAAAATTCGGGGCTTGTTATGGGCGAATCTACATTTAGTTGAAAATTATAAATTTGTTGTCTGAATAAAACTTTCGATAGTAGCAGGAGATATCAAAACCGAAGAAATTATCAGTAGTGTCCGGTTAGGTTTTTGTACAAGCGGCAAAATGCCTTTTATACCAAGTTGCAATCAAACATATACTAAATGGGTAGGGAGGGCTTTAGCCCTCCGCTCTTTGGTCGGCCTAAAGGCCGACCTACCCGAGTGAGAAATTAGTATCATTTTGAATGCAACTTGGTATTAGTCCTCTC
>JAJRUU010000208.1 GCA_024277605.1 bacterium | reverse complement strand
ATGGCAGAAAAGGACAAGTGGGGTTCAGCATCTTCAGGGTTGGTATGAATGCTCTAAAATACCTGGGAGATACAATACTAAAAACAGTCTGGCTCCCCTTACTGGAACCTTTAACCTAAAACTGTCCACGACTCAGTCTTTAAACGGGTTGACAGACCGAATATTTTCATGTTATACAGCCTGTAAGTATTTATTACCGGTCAATCATATACTCTTTTAAGGAGAAAAAATGCCCGCTAAAAAGAAAGCCGCAACCCACAGGAAAAAGAAGGCAGTATGTAATTGTGCTTCCGATATAGAGCAGATAAGAGAAAAGGCCTATTTACTTTGGGCGGCAAAAGGCTATCCGGAAAATAGCGATGTTGAGAATTGGCTGGAAGCCGAAGGTCAAATTAACGCTTAATAGCCGAATGTTAATGTCAAATGGCAGCCCCTTTTATCGGATATTTGTCTAATAGAAGTCAGACAAAAGAAGCGATTTTGCGCATATAAATATCGCCCTCAGTCTTTTTGCCGCGCTTGTAGCAGCCTTGCGCATATATCCTGCACTTTATGGTTAGTTGCTTGATTACCAGCGGCTTATGTTCGCCGGATAAATTTCCCTGAGAGAGCAATTTTTCTAAAGCAATTATCCTGAAGCGGTCTATGCCTGTATATTTTCGAGACAACTGGTCGGCATGCCCACCACGCTTTATTATGAGTGGTTGGGAGATAAAATAAATTGGATAATCCTTGGCTATGCGTAGCCATAAGTCATAGTCCTCACACGCCGGTAACGCTTCATCGAATAGGCCCAGCTTATCAAATAACCCCCTTCTGATCATCACTGATGAGGGGCTTATAATACAAAGCGGCAGGCAATGCGACAAGATCCATCCGCCGTATTTGGCGTGCTTTCTCCGCTGATTAACTCGCACCCCATTCCTGATCCATATCTCGTCTGTATAACACAGCGGGTATTTTGGCTGACTATCCATAAGCGCTGCCTGAACTTTTAATTTATCCGGCTGCCACAGATCATCCGAATCTAAAAAACATACATACTCACCGGTTGATGCAGCAATCCCTCTATTCCTGGCTGCGCTCACCCCGCGGTTATCTTGATAAATATAGCTAATGCTGCCGTTATATTTCCGGGCTACCTCACCGGATTTGTCGGTAGAACCATCATCTACCACTATCAATTCATAATCTGTATAACTTTGGGATAACACCGAATCAATGGTTTCTGATAGAAACTTATAACGGTTGTAAGTGGGAATGATGATACTTACTTTTGGCATGGGATGTTTTGTGTTTCTCAAGGCTAGCTTGAAAAAGGGGACAAGTCCCCTTTAACCTGATCTATTCATAAACTCAGACTAGATTCGCCAGACCTCTTGTGAGATAAGGTGCATGAGCCAACGTCCAATAAAACTTTGTTTGCCCAAGGCGGCGGGAACAGGAAGCTGATAAATTTATACTTTTCAACTAAATGTTGATTCGCCCATAACAAGACCCGAATTTTTCGGGTTAATGAAACAATTTGCTGCCTGGCTGTCCTAACTGTTGCTTAAGCTGTTTGTTGCATTCTTGAAATAAACGCAACATGAATGTTGTTCTTCGGTAATCCTTTTTGAAGTCCATTAAGACTTTCTCTATGCTATTAGCCAAGCAATCTATTTCATTGCCAGCGTTATTATCAAAGGAATAATTCAGGTTACTCTCCTCCAGCCCATTTTTGTTTATGCCCTCAACCTCAACCGCGAGCGTGTTTAATTTGGAGCTAATCCGATGTAAATTGTAGAAGAAAACACCCGCTAATAAAAGTGAGCCAAGCAGGACAAAAACAGAGGCAATCTGGCCGTAATTGCTAAGCTCGGCAGCGCTTTTTTCAAGGCGTTTCAGCTGGCTTAGCTTGTCTGCTACGACCTTATTAACTCCTTTCTCCGATTCAGCCGTAATGGTCTTTAACATGGCGCTACTGACCATCAACTGTTTCAAAATCAGCCTGTGCTTATAGTTATTTAGATAATTATTATAGCAAATAATACCCACCAGTAAGCAGATAAAACAGATTACGCTTACAGGAAAACTAAGTAAACATTGTTTTATCTTCATAATTGACTCCTTATCCTGATCTATGCATAAGATTTAATATGCCGGACTATAAAAACTTATGACACCCCAGTAGTTATCGGAGCAATATTTATGCCCAACTGTAAGTGAGATTGAAACAATGTAAATAGAAAACAAAAACAAATAAATAGTATTTTATAACTAGTGGATATACAATAACATATTGCTGGCAATAAAAAATTATATATATCCATTGGTCAGATGAACACGTATTGTTCTAGAAATGTTCAAACGTGGCCTGCATCTCAATTATCTTGTTATTATGAGCTATGTTTGTGCTAACAGCCGTTATCTGTAAATCGGGTTTTTGTTGCATATATGGAATATACCCCCTGATTAACCCGATCTATTCATAAATTCAGACTGGGTTTGCAAGGCATCCATTGTGAGATAATGTTTATGAGCCAACGTCCTGAAGAAACAGGCTATGCCTGCCCGAATTTTTCGGGTTACCAGCTATATTGTGGGTAATAGCAGGACAAATCTGCTGGACAAATTCGGTGCTTTGAGTGTATTGTTTGGATTAGTAGTTGCGAGTTCAACAGATTTTGGACCTGGTCTAGTCACAAATTCAGATTAGGTTCGCAAAACACCCCTTGAGGGATAAGGTTTATGAGCCAACGTCCTGAAGAAACAGGCTATGCCTGCCCGAATTTTTCGGTTGGAAAATATTGGAGCACAGAATGACTAATGAAGAAAAAACAATACATTTCCTGGAGCAAGTGAAAAAGCTCAAGGAAAATTATAATATCAGGTCAATACCGACAAAGACAACCGATACTGACAAAAAAAGGATCGTTAAATTAGTAACTGATGAGTATCTGAAATTAAGGGTAAATATACACAAAGCAGGTTTCCTGGAACGTGAAATTTATGAGGGATTGCAGGATTTAAATTTAAGCTGTGATCCAATATCTGATTAGATACGAATAAAACAAAAGAAGATAAAAAGCTTTGACCCATTGCGGCTGGTTAGCAAACCAGGTAAACAACCCTGTACAAAACAATCAATGCTAACCAAAACGATATTGGAAATATTAACCGAGAACAATAAAAGTAACCACACTCAATCCAAGCAATTGACGTTTAGTTTTTGGCTTGAGCAGAAAGAAGAAGGCAAATCAATATCTGAAGATTATTAAACTGGAACACGTCATAACCGGCGCTCTATAATTTAAAAATTGTGTCTCATTCAGTATGTTATTTGACCATCTATCTTGTTGATATATCGCACAACTAACACAATTGATCCGCTGGCTGACAGCCCCAACCTACAGCAAAACAAAGAGATTACATTGACATGTTATATATAATGGTAGTATATTGAGTTTATGATTACATTAAACTTGTGCAAAGTATATTTTGACCGCACAGCAGGATGAATCTCATCAAATTCTAATGGATCAGTACCAGCAAAAGGATCATGAAAATGGATGGTAAAAACAGGAGAAGGTTTGAACGTTATGATGCATTCATTCAATTGAATCTT